>CAZDPQ010000167.1:0-5343 GCA_964507305.1 uncultured Oscillospiraceae bacterium | reverse complement strand
CGGATCAGCGGATCCGGCCTGGAGCCCGGCCAGCTTATCCTCGCGTCGGACCACGCGGTGTCGAAAATGCGGGAGCTGACCGCAGGACTGCTGCAGGGCCGGTACGGCGTCGATCCGAAACGGACGGAAAACGGCCGGATCCCCTGCGAATTCTGCGACTTCCGGGGACTGTGCGGATTCGAGAAAAGCACGGATCCGGTCATCGTGCTCCGCAGGCCCGCATCCGCGGATGCGGACGGGAAAAAGAAAAGCAGGAAGGATGCGTTCATCGGCATGATCGCCGGAGAGAAGGGGAAAACGTGGAACTGACCGGACAGCAGAAGAGGATCGTCGGGATGCCGGCAGGCGACATCCTGGTCAGCGCCGCGGCGGGATCCGGCAAGACCAGCGTTATGACGCAGCGCATCGTGAGCCGCATCCGGAACCGCGAGCTCGACATCGGCAGCGTGCTGGTCATGACGTTTACGGACGCGGCCGCGCGCAGCATGAGGGAAAAGATTGAAAAGCAGCTCCGGGAGCTCCTGTTCGCGGAAACGGATCCCGCGGAGCGCGGCTATCTTTCCGGGCAGCTCCAGCGCCTCGGCACCTGCAACATTTCCACGATCCATGCATTCTGCCTTGAGGTGATCCGGAATTTCTATTACGAGATCCGCGATGATGCCGGCGGGACCGTGGTCGAACCCGGATTCCGGATCGAAGACGCCGGCGAGGCGGATGTCCTGCTGTCCGAAGCGGTCGACGGCCTTTTCGAAGCCCGCTACGAAGCCTGCGACCGGGATCCGGATGATCCGGAGAACATGTTGTTCCTGCAGCTGGCCGAGACCTACGGAACGCTCCGCAGCGATACGCCGGTCCGCGAGCTGATCAAGAGCCTGTACGGGTTTCTGCGGAGCATGCCGGATTACGGGAAATGGATGGAAGACCGGATGGAAAACCTGCGGAAGACCGCGGAGGATTTCAACGGCTCCGCGTGCCGGAAGGAGATTTTCCAGGCCCTAAGGCTGCGGGCCGCGAACGCCCTGGAGGGGCTTGGCGATTTCCGGGCGATCCTCGCCTCCGGACCGGTGATCTTCCGGGATCCGAAGCGGAATGCCGAGGCTGTGACTTCGCTGCGGCAGTTTGCCGATTTCATCGGAGACCTGGCGAAGGCCGCCGCCTTGCCCGGCACGGACTGGGACACGGTGTACCGGATGTTCGCGTCGATGCCCGACCCGTCCTCTCTGAACGGCCGGACGTCATCCGAGGATAAGAAGGAGCTCCGCCATATCTTCGACCGGCATTTTGCCGAGCTGGTGTTTTTCGGGACCGGGATGTTCGGGACCAAGGCACACAACAGCCACTTCCTTTATAAGACCGATTTCGTCTTCACATCCGACGCCGCGGGGATCGAGAGGGACATCGCTTTCATGGGTCCGTTGGCCGGGGAGCTTTTCCGCCTGGCCGGCGAAACGGATCGGCGCTATGCCGCGCTGAAGCGGGAATCCAACATGATCGATTTCAGCGATTTCGAGCACATGGCGCTGCGGATCCTCCGCGAAGGAAACGCCGGCGGCTATTACAGGGAAAAATTCAAGGAGATCTATATCGACGAATACCAGGACACGAGCGGCATCCAGGAGGCTGTCATTTCCGCGGTCGCGCGGGGGAACGTGTTCATGGAGGGCGACATCAAGCAAAGCATCTACCGCTTCCGCCATGCCAGACCTGAGATTTTCCTCGGCAAGCTCCTGACGTTTTCGGACGGAGCGGATGCCGGCGGCGCCGGAGGGGCGGACGGCGCGGTACGCGCACCGGGCGGATGCCTGGCGGAGCTCAACCGGAATTTCCGGAGTGTCCGGGGGATCCTCGAAGCGGTCAACGATGTATTTTACCAGATCATGTCCGCGGATTCCGGTGAAGTCGATTACAGCGCGGAACATGCCCTCGTGCCTTTCCGGGAGCCCGGAGAAGGCTGCGCGCTCCGGGTGCAGCTGCTGATGACCGATACGGATGCCGCGGAAAGCGCCGGGGGGCCGGCGGATCCGTCGGGACCGGCGGATGCGGCGGACGCGCCGGATGGCGGGGACGATGCCGGGACGGGAAGCGGCGAAACGGAGGACGGGGAAAGCGGCGTGCAAGAGGATGGATCCGGTGACGCGCTGACTGCCGAAGATCTGAAGGCCTGCGAAAAGGAAGCCGTGACGGTCGCGGCGGAGATCGCGGCTCTGATCGCAAGCGGCACCGCGCCGGGCGATGTCGCCGTCCTTGCACGGACGAAGAGCCAGTGTGCGGTGTTTGCGGACGCCCTCGAAAAAAGCGGGATCGATGTCCTGAGAGAAGCGGGGGGAAGCGATCCGGATTATTACGAACTCGAGGTCGCGGAACAGTTTCTGCAGGTCCTGGACAATCCCTGCCAGGACATCCCGCTTGCAGGGCTGATGCGTTCGCCGTTCTTCGGAACGGGCTTCAGCGAAGAAGAGCTGCTGGAGATCCGGATCTCCGGCGGGGAAGGAAGCGCGTATTTTCACGAGTGCTGCGGGCGTTACCGCCGAGAAGGCGAAAGGGAAGCGCTCCGCCGGAAGCTGGAAGGATTCTTCGACAAGATCGAATCCTGCCGGGCCATGGCGGATCACCGGACGCCGGGAGAGATCCTGGAGAAGATGTACGGCGATTCGGGGCTTTTCGCATATGCCTCCGTGATGCCGGAAGGGGACCGGAGGATCCGGTATCTGAACGCGTTCAGGGACTGGGCGCACCACTACGCGTCATCGAGGCACTGCGGCCTTTACGGGACAATGCGGCGGCTCGGGGCACTGCGCGAACGAGCGGATCCGGAGCCTCTTTTCCCTGTTGAAGAAAGCCGCGCCGACCGGGTCCGGGTCATGACGATCCATAAGAGCAAAGGCCTCGAATACGGCACGGTTTTTATCGCCGGGCTTTCGCGGAAATTATCCCCCGGGAGGCAAAGCGGCCCGGTCTTGCTTACCGCGGACCGCGACCCGGGATTATGGTTCATCGATCCGGAACGCCAGTGCAAATACCCGACGCCGCTGGTCCACGCGGCGTCCGAATCCATCATCAAAAGCGAGCTGGCCGAAGAGATGCGCCTGCTGTATGTGGCCATGACGCGGGCAAGAGACCGTCTGGTCCTGTCCGGCACGTACAGCGCGTCTGCATTCCGGGAAGGCCGCGGCTTTTCCGAGACCGCAGACAAGGCATCCCGGCATGCCCCCGACGCTCCTCTGCCGTTCCATCTTGTCCTTTCCGCCGGAAGCGCGGCTGACTGGATCTTCATGGCGCTCGCGAGAAATCCGCACGTTGATCTGCGTATTCTCGGCGCGGAAGCAGAAGAAACGCCGCAGGACGCTGCGTCCGCCGCGAAGGAAAAGGCCGGTTCCGGTGAGGAGGACTGCCGTTTCTATTCGGATTGCTGGGAGATCCGACCCGTGCGTGCCGGCAAGACCGCGGCCGGGCTGCCCGGCAGGACCGATGTGCTGCCGCACCCGTCGGAGACGGAAGACGCGGAAACAGAAGGCACGGGGGAGGATGCCGCGCGGACCGGGCGCGAAAGCAGCCTGCCCGAAGAATGGAAGGATGCGGAGTACGAGGATGTCCTGAGGGTGAAATTTTTCGGACGGTACGCGTACGAAAACGCGGCAGGGAAACCGCTCAAATTTTCAGCCGGCGAAATCGAGCAGCCGGATCTTCCCGGCCGGGAGGATCCCGACGCGGAGCCGGGGATCCCGGTGGATCTTCCGGCGGCGGCCGTACCCGCCCGGAGCATCAACATGGTGCTGCGGAAGGCGCAGGGCGCAGAAGATGCCGGGATGAGCGCGGCGGAGCGGGGGACTGCGGTCCACAGCTTCCTGCGCCTCGCGGATATCGAAAAACCGGCAGGCGACCTTACTGCCGAAGGGGTCCGGGACCATCTGCAGGAAATGCTCCGGTCCGGGATGATCGGCCAAAAGGAATCCGACGCCATCATGCAGTACGCCCGGCCGCTTGCCGCGTTTTTTGCCGGGCCGCTCGCGGCACGCATGCGGGCAGCCTCCGCGCGTGGCCCCGGCAGCCTTTTCCGCGAGATCCCCTTCACGCTCCGGATCGGATGCCGCGAATTCTACGGGGAGGACGAAGGCTTTTCGGAGGACGACGCGGTCCATGTCCAGGGAATCATCGATTGCTGGTTCATCGAGGAGGACGGGGCGGTCCTTGTGGATTATAAAACCGATGCGATCACGGGAAGCCGGGCGGAGATCGCCGGCGAACTGCAGAGGCGGTACGGAACGCAGCTTTCGGTGTATGCCAGGGCGATCCGGGAGATTGCCGGGATCCCGGTCAAACAGGCCGTGATCTGGCTTGCGGGTGCCGGCGAATCATATGAGATCCGGTGCGCGGAGAAGATCCGCATCCCGGACGCCGGACAATGGGAGGGATCATGAAACGACTTGCGCAGATCATCCATTCATCCTCGACAGATCCGTGGTTCAACCTTGCGCTGGAAGAATACCTGGTCCGTTCCATATCGGACCTGGCTGTTCAAGGCATCGAGAAAGTGGTCTTATATTTATGGCAGAATGACCATACCGTGGTCATCGGCAGAAACCAGAATGCCTGGAACGAATGCCGGACCGGGCTTCTGGAGGAGGAAGGCGGAAAACTGGCCAGGCGGAGCACGGGCGGCGGAGCGGTTTACCACGATCTCGGCAACCTCAATTTTTCCATCATCACGCCGAAAGCAATGTATGATGTCCGCCGGTCGCTCGGGACGATCGTGGAAGCCGTCCGCAGCGCAGGGATCCCGGCAGCTCTTTCGGGCCGCAACGACATCCTGGCGGACGGCCGCAAGTTTTCGGGAAACGCTTTTCTTGTCCAGCGGGAAGCAGGCCTTCACCACGGCACGATCCTGGTCCATTCGGATTATGATAAAATCGCCCGGTACCTGAACGTCAGCCGGGAGAAGCTCGAATCCAAGGGAGTCCGCTCGGTCCAATCGAGGGTGGTGAACCTGTCCGAGCTTTTGCCGTCCGTGACGGTCGGGCAGATGAAAGATCAGGCCGACCGCGCTTTTATCGCCGAATACGCCCCTGACGAGATTGTCAGGGATTTTGACGTCCGGGATGTCCCCGGGGGCGATTTCCGGCAGATCCATGACAAATACAGGTCCTGGGAATGGCGTTACGGCGAAAGCATGCGTTTCACCCAATCGGTCGGCCGTTATTTCGATTGGGGTAGCGTCCAGATCCTATTCGAGGTGGAAAACGGTTTGGTCAAGAACGCAAAGGCTTATACCGATGCCATGGACAGCGCCTTCTTCGGGGACCTTCCGGACAGGCTGCCGGGGATCCGTTTTACGTCAAAGGACAT
>CAZDPQ010000166.1:0-5354 GCA_964507305.1 uncultured Oscillospiraceae bacterium | reverse complement strand
TTCTCCAACCACAAAACCGGCACCTACGTGGCCACCGATAACTGGAAGAAAGATTGCCGCGGCAATGTGGTGCGCACCGAACCTCACTACACCCAGGCCCGCCTGGAGGATGAGCTTAACCTTTCCAGCGGCGAGTTTCCCAGCGATGTGACCCCTGCCGCGGTCAATGCCAACCGCGGCTTCGTGGCCGTGGAAATCTTCTACTGCCATTCGCAGATCCTCGGAGTGCCCATCCTGACCGATTTTATCCCCAACCCGCTCATGCTCCACGCCTACACCCTCATGCCTCTCCCCGCGGCGGCTCCAACCGCCACAACCAAACCCTGATATGACTCCTAAACCTCTCCCTCCCTCCCCTTCCAAACGTTCTCGCGGCCAGGTGCTGGTCATTTTTGCCGTTTCTCTGCTGGCGTTGCTTTTCTTCGTCGGTCTGGCGGTGGATGCCGGCGTGGCCTATGTGTCTTACGGCCAGCTCAAACGCGCGGTAGATGCCGCCGCCGTGGCCGCCGCCAACAACTTCAAACGCGGCGCCAGATACGAAGAAATGGTCGCCGCCAGCCTCGAAGTGCTCAAGGCCCACAACATTGATACCTCTCCCTCGGTGCTGGACCTCAACGTGCTCATCTGCGACCGGGACGGCGATAACCAGACAGACGCCTCCCTGGAGACCGAACACCCGCAGTTCTTCGCCCTTTGCCCCAAACCTGGAGAAACCCAGCGCAAGCTGGTGTGGGTTGAAGCGCGCCAGCGCACCCCGTTTTACTTCCTCTCCCTGCTGGGTTTCAACAACATTTCCCTCTCCACCAGCTCCACCGCTGAAGCCGCCGCGGTAGAACTGGTGCTCGTCATCGACACTTCCGAATCTATGGCCAGCGAATGTGCCGACCCCAAAGGCGCCGATTACTTCAACTGCAATGTGTTCAAGACCACCGGCTACGGCAAATCCACCAGCTCCGATTACGACCCCAAACTGTGCAACCCGGTGACCGATGCCGCGGGCAACGTCATCCAGAAGAGCACCTGCTACCCCCTGCGCGACGCGCTGGATGCCGCCGAAAAGCTGGTAGACACCCTCTACGAAGGCTATGACCGCATCTCCCTGGTGACTTTTGACACCGAAGCCCACAAAGTCTTCGATCTGATGCCCCTGGTAGGAGGCAACCGCGCCACCGTGATCAATAAAATTCAGTCCATCAAATTGCACGACGACGCCCCCTACGCGCGCATGTGGCCCGAGTGGCGCAACCACCTCAACCTGGTCAACACCGCCAACCCTGAAGACCGCGACGGCGATGGCGCCGACGCCGACCCCCTCCTCCCCTGCACCCTGGACGACAACCGCTGGGATGAAGCCAAAGGCATTCCCTGCGATGACGACACCATGCTGGATGCTTTCGACTGGGACAAGGACGGCAAATTCACCCCCAACGATGACACCGTCGCCCGCCAGTGGCTCGCAGATACCGGCTACGGCTCTTACCTCAACCCGTTCTCACTCGTCTCCACCTGCACCGGCTGCGGCATGCGCCAGGCCTCGGAGATTTTGAAAGCGCAGGGCCGCCCCGGCGCGGTGTGGGTGATCGTCTTCCTTTCGGACGGTGCGGTGAACATGTCGGATACCTACCGCACCTTCAGCGATCCCGACCGCATTCCGGCTTCCTTCCCGTACGGCTTCTGCACCAAGAAGTACTGGAGCGTCTTCTGCACCGATAAAGACTTCTCGCCCCGCTACTGCATCGATTACAACAAGACCACACCTTCCGAGAGCAGTAAAACCTGCCCGCCTGGCTCTACTTGGGAACTGCGCAACCCGCTCACCTCCAACTACTCGCCGTACGACTACGCCCTGGACATGACCGACGAAGCCGCTCTCACCGTGGTGCGTAATGCCGCCAACTTAACCGACCCGCGCTACAACCCCAACGAGCCGCTGGGGAACGACATCGCCATTTACACCATCGGGCTGGGGCCAGCCATCTCCTACGGCGAAGACCTGCTGCGCTACATGGCCGCCGTGGGCGATGACGGCGACCGCGTCACCGACCAGTGTAAAAACAGCCTGGGCGTCCCGGCACCAAAGAAGACCACCTGCGGTCAGTACTATTACGCGGCGGTCGGCGATGATCTCCTCCCCATTTTCGATAACATCGCCAGCCGCATCTACACCAAGATCACCCACTAGAAGAAGGGGGAAGCGATGAAAGCACACGCTTTATCAACCCGAAAACCCGGAACCGCCCGCGCCCAGGGCCTGCTGGAGTTTGCCCTGGCCCTGCCCATCCTGCTCCTGCTCGTCTTCGGCGTCATCGAGTTCGGGCGCATCATGCAGGCCTGGCTCGCGCTGGAAAACGGCGCGCGTTTTGCCGTGCGCTACGCCGTCACCGGCAACTACGACATCCAGTACTGCGACGAGGCCATCCAGGCGGTGGCCCCCCGGCTGGGCGTCTCCGCCTCCAGCCTGCAGGCCGATGACAGTAAAGATGGGTCCATCGATTGCCGCGTGCCCTACAACCAGGGTATTGCCGACTGGGAAGAGAAAACCAACGCCCTGCAGGACTGGGCGCGCCTGCAATCCATCAAAGACGCCGCCCTGGCCGGGGCAACGGGCATCTCTTGGGACCCGGCCGTTTCGGGCGACTACCTCCAGTACCTGGCCACTTACCCCACCGATATCAGCGGCCTGAGCAACAAAGCCGACCTGCTCGGCATGCCTCAGGAACCCAACTTCTTTACCGTGTCCATCTGCTCGAACCGCAAGTACGAGAACACTTCTGACCCCTCCAAGAGCTGGTTCTTCCGTTACGACCGCAACAAGCAGTACTACGATCCCTCCAACCCGGACTCAGAGTATCCCACCTTCTGCCTGAAGGCCAGAACTTCTGACAACACTGTCATTTACTACACCGACGATGCCGGCGGCCCGGGCGACCGCGTGCGGGTGACTCTCACCTACCGCCATACCCTCATCACCCCCTTCCTGAGCAGCTGGTGGCCCACCCTGCGCCTCCATTCCACCCGCGAGGGCCTGGTCGAAAAATTCCGCGCCTCGCGCGTCACCGGCCTGACCAGCGGCATTTCCACCGGCCCGACCGACACCCCCACCCCCACCACCCCCCCCACCGCCACCAACACGGTAGCGCCTTTTGACTGCCAGGGCACCGGCCTCCTGCTCGACCGCTGGAACAACCTCCCCGGCACCAGTGTGGATGACCTGTTCAACAACATTGACTACAAATATTACAACCCCGCCCAGACCATCCGTCCTTGGATCGGCGCAGGCAACGCCCTGCACTGGCCACAACCCACACCCACAGACGGCATCAACGACAACTACGCCCTGCGCATCCGAGGCTTTCTCTGCGCCCCGCTCACTGGCAACTACACCTTCTACATGGTCAGCGATGACAACGCGCGCTTCTTCTTCAACAGCTCGCCTGGCGGCACTACGGTAGACCTGGGCACCCCCACCCTCGAAAGCTGGTACACCGGCCTCAAGCCTGAAGATATTGCCTCCGGTTACGCCACGGGCAAATCCTTCATGCTGGTGCGCGGCCAGTGGTATTACTTTGAGGTCTTCCTCAAGGAAAGCACCGGCGGCGACTTCCTCGGCGTGGGCTGGAAGGGCCCGGGCATTGCCGACGGCGACACCCCCGCACTGATCGAGCAGAAATACCTCAAACCCGCCGATGCCACCACCAAACCCCCCGAAGCCGCCTGCAACGGCACCGGCCCGCAGGTTTCGATGTGGATGTACCTGGAGAAGCTCTTCGACATCAGCGGCGCCAGCCAGACCGACCTGGGCACCTTCATCAGCAATGTCATTAACGCCGGGCGCGCCCCGCAGGAAGACTTTGTGGCCAGCCTGGCCGATTCTCGGGTGAACTACGCCGACAACTTCGGCAGTCAGATGCGCGCCCTGCTGTGTGCTCCCTACACCGGCGAGTACACCTTCTACATCGCCTCCGACGATGCCAGCCGCCTGTACCTGAGCGCTTCTGACAACCCCTCTGGCAAGGTGGAAATCGCGCGCGTCAACACCTGGACGGGTCGCACCGGCGGTGTGCCCGACTGGTACAAAGAGACCAACCAGAAATCCGCCGCTATCTCCCTCGAAGCCGGCAAGTGGTACTACATCGAGGCCGATCACATCGAGGGCTACGGTGGTGATAACCTCTCCATCGGCTGGACCGGTCCTTACCTCGGCCCGGTGTCCATCATCCCGCAGAAGTACCTCAAACCGCTCGATCCGCGTCCCACCCCCACTGTGGTGGCCTCGTGCGACTCATTGCTCGCGACAAATGATCAGGAAGAGCTTTATCTCTACGACGGAAAAGACTCCAGCAAGAGAAACCGCGGGTGGATGAACATCCAGCTCAGCAACACCAACACCAACCTGCCGGTGACCATCACCTCGGTGCAGGGAGTATGGACTGGCCCGTGGAACAACCTGCCTAACGAGCCTCGTCCAGCCATCCAGCTTATGTCGTACTCCTTCACCAACACCAGCGGCACTTCCACCCTGCTCTCCCCGAACATGACCCTCCAGCAGAACAGCCCCTGGACGCATACCTTCACCACCCCGGGCGTCATTCCCTTCCTGGAAGACGCCACCCTGAATTTGATCATGAACGTCCCCTGGGCCACCACCAATACCGTGCCCTCTCCAGTCTATCCAAGCGGCACCTTTAATTTTTACGATGGCAACAGCTTCAGCCTCAACATTAATTACAAAGTTGGCGATGTCTCCTGCCCGCCGCTCAACGTGAGCGGCCTGGCCGGGCCGCAGATCACCCTCAACCGGCTGGAAGGCACGGGCGGGCGCTTCAACATTCAGGCTATCGTCACCACGGCGGGCGGCGTGCGCTCGGTAGACCGCGTCTGGTTCGCGGTGTACAATTCAAGCGGCCAGCTGGTGCACCAGGTGGTCGATACCACCAGCGCGGCCTTCTGCCTCTTCAACCAGAGCGCCAACCCCTGCCCCACCAACCTCGCCTCGTACACCTGGTCCGACGGTTCGCCCGTTACCTCCGGCACTTACACCCTGGTGGTGCAGGCCCGCGACAAGAACAGCCTCAATACCACATCGCAATATACATCACGCATCACCCAGCAGCTGGTGGTTTCGGTGAGCCTGCCTTCGCCCACCCCCACGCGCACGCCTACCCCCACCAACACCCCCACGCGCACGCCTACCCCCACCAACACCCCCACGCGCACGCTTACTCCCACGCGCACCAATACGCCTACCATTACCAACACCCCCACCATCCCCAACCCCCCCACCATCACCCAGACGCCGTCGAAGAAGCCCACCCCCACCCACCCCCCCACCCCCCCCAACACCCCCCCCCCCA
>CAZDPQ010000165.1:0-5367 GCA_964507305.1 uncultured Oscillospiraceae bacterium | reverse complement strand
TGCGTCGTGTCGCGGATCATCCGCGTGCCGGCCGTCTCCCCTTTGCGGAGCACCGTGACCCGGTCGCAGAGATCCATCACCTCATTGAGCTTGTGGCTGATGAAAATGATCGCGCAGCCGTTGTCGCGCATTCTCCGCAGGACCATGAACAGCCCTTCGATCTCCTGGGGCGTCAGGACCGCGGTCGGCTCGTCGAGCACCAGGATCCGCGCGCCCCGGTAGAGCACTTTCAGTATTTCTACGGTCTGCTTTTCGCTGACCGACATTTTCCGAACCTTCTTTTTCGCATCGATCGAGATGCCGAACCCGGCGGCGAAGCGCTCGAGACGCTGCGCTTCTGCGTCTTTGTCGTAAAACAGCCCCTTCTCGCCGAGGATGCAGTTTTCGGCGGCGGAAAGGTTTTCCACCAGCATGAAGTGCTGGTGGACCATGCCGATCCCCTGGCGGATCGAATCCTTCGGAGAGCGGAACGTTACGGTCTGCCCGTGCTCCTTGATGATGCCCTCATCCGGGAAATAAATGCCGGAAAGGATGTTCATGAGAGTGCTTTTGCCGGAGCCGTTCTCTCCGAGCAGCGCATGGATCTCGCCGGCATTGACGAAAAAACTGATATTCCGGTTGGCCTGCACATGCCCGAAGCTCTTGCTGATCCCGTGCATCTCGATGGCCGGGAACGCATGGTCCAGGTCGAAGCTCAGCTGCTTTTCATTTTCCGTCTGCAATGGGGTCCCGGAAACCATCCGAACTCTCCGTCTTCTCCGCGTGCGCTCCGCGCCCGCTTCGATCAATACATATAGCCTTGTGAAAGAAATCCGCGGGCGGCGCCGGCCGGCGCCGCCCGCGGAAAGGTCCGATTGACGCGTCTGTCAGTCCGCTGCGGGCGGCAGTTCGCCGACCACGCCTTCGACAAGCCAGTACATCGAGGACTGCTCGTCACGGGTCAGGGTGACCCCGTCGGCAACGACGACGTTGCCCTTGTTGTCCTTCAGGGGGCCCGTGAAGATGTAGGCGTTGCCCTGCGCGGCAAGGAGGGGCTTGATCTCATTGACTTTGGTCTTCGCTTCGGCGGATACGAGGTCCGTCATGGTGTCAAGGTCCACGATGCCCGTGTCCATTCCGCCCCAGGACTGCTCGACCGACCAGGTCCCGTCCAGCATGGCGTTGATCTTGTGCTTGTAGTACACGCTCCAGTTGAAGATCGGAGCCGTCAGGTAGGCGTTTTCGGCATAGGACTTCATCGGGTTGTCGTAGCCGATGCCGAGCTTGCCGGCTTCCGCCGCCGCGGTCAGCGCCGCCGGGGAGTCCTGGTGCTGGGCCATGACGTCGCAGCCCATGTTGAGGAGTGCGATCGCGTTTTCTTTCTCCTTGTTCATATCGAACCAGCTGTCGGTGAACAGGACATAGACCTGCGCGTCGGGGTTGACCGAGCGGACGCCCAGCGTGAAGGCGTTGAGGCCGCGGATGACTTCCGGGAAAGACTGGGCGCCGACATAGCCGATCTTGTCGGTCTTGGTCGCGTATCCGGCCACGATGCCCGAAAGGTAGCGGGGCTCCTCGATCTGTCCGAAATAGTTGTCGAAATTGGTGGCGTTGCTCTTGTAGCCCGAGCAGTGCTCGAACTTCACATCGGGGAACTCGCCCGCGAGCAGCTCGCAGGTGTCCATGTAGCCCCAGCTCGTGGCGAAAATGATCTTGCAGCCGTCGGCGATCAGGCTCCGGATCGCGGTTTCCGTGGCCGCCGGATCCGTGTCGGAAATATTCTCGAGCTCATGCATCTCGACCTTGTCCGCGCCGATCGCATCGACCGCTTCCGTGAATCCGCGCGCGTGGGCCTGGGACCATCCGCCGTCCGTCTTCGGCGAAATGTAGATGACCCCCACCTTCAGCTTTTCGGCCGCTTCGGACGCCGTGGATGCGCTGCTGCTCTGCCCCGGGGTCCCGGTCTGGCATGACGCCAGGATCCCGGCTGCCATGGCAAGAACGAGCACTGTGACCAATACCTTCTTCAGACTCATCTTCTCTTCTCCTCCTCATTTCTGAAATTGATTTTCCCCTCAGACATACTGTCTATGATGGCAAGGGATTCGACCCTGATGCCCATGCTGCGGACGAGGGCCCCTCCGCTCTGGAAGCCCTTCTCGATCACGATGCCGGCGCCCGCCAGCTCCGCCCCCGCCATGGAGACAAGCTCGGCCATGCCGATGAGCGCCTGACCGTTCGCCAGAAAATCGTCGATCAACAGGACCGTGTCGCTGCTGCCCAGATATCTCCGGCTCACGCGGATGATGAAATCTCTCTGTTTCGTAAAAGAATGGATGCCGGTCTCGTAGACGTCCCGGTCCATGTTGGATGCCGATGATTTTTTCGCAAAAACGACGGGCACGCCGAGCTCGAGGCCGGTGAAAATGGCCGGCGCGATCCCCGAGGTCTCGACGGTCAGGATACGTGTGACCCCATCAGAGCGGAACCGGCGGGCAAACTCCCTGCCGATCTCCTGCATGAAGCGGGCGTCGATGCAATGGTTGAGAAAGCTGTCGACCTTGAGGACGTCATGGCCCGCGACGATCCCCTGCTCCAGGATTTTTTTCTTCAGTAATTCCATCACAGCCTCGGCATGAACAATCCGTGCGGAGGGACATCCGGCAGGTTGCTTCCATATGGTATGCTTCAAAAGGAAATGAACTTACTGAATATTATAACCATAAACGGAAATTCTGGAAATGCCTTTTCCCAAAAAATCACACGAACTTTTTCAAATCGCACGGCTGCTGTCGGCGTACCCTTCGATCGCCCCCTGCTCCAGGCCGTTCAGATCCAGGATCCGGATCGTTCTCCCCTCCACGCGGATCAGTCCGTCCGTCTCCATATGGATCAGCTCGCGCGAAAAGGAAGGCCTCGGCATCGCGAGCAGCTTCGCCACGACTTCCTTGGACACCGGCAGTTCGATCTCCCGGTTCCCGGACGCGGCCGGGCCTTTTCGGGGGGATGGAGTCCGCGACGCCTCATGGTACAGCTCCAGGAGATAGAGGGCGATCTTCTGGCGCAGGGTCTTCTGCGACAGGAGCGCGATCCGCTCGTTCTGGCCGGAAACCTTGTCGGACAGCAGGCGGATGAAGTTCTGCGTCAGGTAGTAATTCTTCTTCAGCATCGGGACCAGCACGGACTTCGGGATCTGGAGGATCCGGGAATTCGTGATGGCCTCGATCGTCAGGGGGTACAGGTTGTTGGTCCCGAACAGCAGGTCCTCGCCGAAGGTTTCCCCCTCTTCCATCAGCGCGATGGTTGCAAATTCGCCGCTGCTCGTGTATTTCTGCTGGGCGAGCTTGCCCTGGATGAGGATGCCGACATAGCGGCATTCGTCCCCCTCGTTCTCGACGATCTCGCCCTTCCACGCCAGGCGGATCGAGGTCTTGGGGCAATACTGGGAGAAGCTGTCACGCTCGAGATCTTTGAAAAGGCGGGTCTCGGCCATCAGGTCGCAGACCTTCTTCGTGCCGGTCACGGCCATGCCGTCCTTGAGACGGCAATACGGGCAAGGGCGCCTGTCCGGCGTTTCTCCGCCGCTCACAGGCTCAGCTCGACTTTCTTTCCGGCGGGCTCGTACTGCCGGTACCGGATGCCGACCATGTCCAGCATCTTCTTCGATGCGATGATCGTGTCGGTGTCGGCGTACTTGTCGGAAAAATAGATGACCTCGCGGATGCCGCTCTGGATGATCGCCTTCGTGCATTCGTTGCACGGGAACAGTGTTGTGTAGATGCGCGCCCCGCGCACATTGCCTCCCTCGAAATTGAGGATCGCATTCAGCTCCGCGTGGCAGACATACATATACTTCGTATCCAGGGGATCGCCTTCTCGCTCCCACGGCATGAGGTCGTCGTCGCAGCCGCAGGGCATGCCGTTGTATCCGACGGACAGGATCTTGTTGTTCTCGTTGACGATGCAGGAGCCAACCTGTGTGCCGCTGTCCTTGCTCCGCATGGCCGACAGCATGGCAAGCCCCATGAAATATTCGTCCCACTTCAGGTAGTCCAGTCTCTTCATCCGCACCTCCTGCCGCCCGCCTCACTTGGTCGTGTAATTCCGCCTCGCCCTGTCCGGGCGCTTCCGCCCGGGTCTGCCGCCATCCGTCCCCGGCTGTTAAAATATTGTACCATAAAAAAACAACACCGAATAGGCGGCGGTGAAAAGCAGCAGCAGCGCGGCATTGACCTTCAGGAAATACCGCAGCATTCGCGCCGGCGGGCGGTCGGCGGCATAGATCCGGTACGCGATGAGGTTGGCCAGCGAGGCGATCAGGGTCCCCATCCCGCCGACGCTCACGCCGAGCAGCAGCGGCTTGAGATGCGCGGCAAACGGGCTCAGGATGATCGCGGCGGGGACGTTGCTGATGGCCTGCGACAGACCCGCGGCAAGCAGGAAGATCCGGGCGTCGCCGTCCGCCGCGCGGGTCAGGGTTTCTTTCAGCGCCGGGATCCGGGTCAGGTTGTCGACGAATATGAAAAAAGCCGCGAAGGTGGCAAGCAGAAAATAGTCGACCCGGAAAAACAGTTTCCGCGCGCGGATCAGAAAATACAGGACAAGGACGGCGGCAACCGCCAGCCGGTCCAGAATGTGAAGCACCGACAGGATGACGGCTGCAAACAGGATGATCCTGGCGGCCAGGTCCGGCATGCTCCGGATCTCGGCCGTATCCGCTTCGACATGAACCTTCTCCCGGCTCAGGGTCAGCGTCATCAGCGCGAGGACCGCCATGCCGGCGAGAGGGAACGTGAAGGATGCCGCGAAAAAGCCGGCCGTGTCCGCTTTGAAATAGCTGAAGAGATACAGGTTCTGGGGATTTCCGAACGGGGTCAGCGAGCTTCCGATGTTCGCCGCCAGCGCCTCGAACGTGACGATCCGGAACGGGTCCATCCCGCACCGCCTGCCGATCCGCACCGACAGGGGGACGACGGCCAGCAGGGCGACGTCATTGGTGACGAGCATGGCGAGAAGTCCGGTCGTCAGCGTCATTGTCAGGGCGACAGACGCTTCGCTGCGCGCGCGCCGGATCACGGCGGACGCGATACGGTCGATGAGTCCGCTGTCCTCGAATCCCTGGTTCACCAGCATCAGGCAGAACAGCGTCAGGATCACTCCGGCGTCGATCGCTCGGACATCGGGCCGCACGAAGATCGAAGTCACGATGGCAGCGGCCGACGCCGCAAAAAAAACAGCTTCACGCTTCAGCAGTCCGGTGATCGATGCTTGCGTCATCTCTTCGTTCCATTCGCCCTTTTACGGGCGATCCTCCGTCGGGATCCCGCAGAAAGCAGGGACGCGAGCAGCAGGACCGCGCCGGCGGCGGCGATCCACGGCCAGGCATCC
>CAZDPQ010000164.1:0-5383 GCA_964507305.1 uncultured Oscillospiraceae bacterium | reverse complement strand
TCGCCGCGATCAGCCTGATGGGCATCGCCCTGTTCAAGCTTATCGACTGTGCGGAGCGCGTGTTGTGTCGGTGGAACCGGCTGCCTTCCCCCTGAATTTGTAAACGTTTTGTAAATACGAGGTGCTTTCTATTGACAATAGTGTGTACCATACACTATATTGCAATTGATAGTATTGTTCTTACATTATTATTGAAAGGCGGTGCGGCATGGATACACGGGATGAACGGCTGGAAGGCCTGATCCTCGAATTGCGGCGCGGGACGCTCGTCCTGTGCGTACTGAGCCAGCTGACGGCGCCGCAGTACGGCTATTCCCTGGTCCAGATGCTGGAGGAGAAAGGAATGCCGGTCGACCCCGGGACGCTTTACCCTCTTCTGCGGCGTCTGGAGACGCAGGGACTGCTCCGCAGCGAATGGGAGACCGCGGGGCCGAAGCCTCGCAAATATTACGGCATCACAGAAGATGGGAAATTGATATACGGAAGCCTCCTGGACGAGTGGAGATCGATGGCGTCCGGGATCGCCGGGATGACCGGCGGACAGGGAGAGGCCGGAGAGCCGGCACGATAAGGAAAAGCAAAGGAAAGGCAAAGGTGATCGCATGGAAGCGAAAAAAGCGGATGTCGGAAATGAAATGATCGAGCGGTATGTTTACGCGGTCGTCAGGCGCCTGCCGGCACGGCAGCGGGCGGATATCCGGATGGAGATCCTCGGGCTTGCGGACGACATGCTGCATGACCGGTTTCCCGGACAGGAGTCGGAGCCCGATTCCGTTCGGGCCGTCCTGATCGAGCTCGGGCACCCTGCCATTCTGGCATCGAAATACAGAGAAAGCGGGAACTGGCTGATCGGCCCGGAATACATCGACACCTACCGCGTCGTCCTCAAGATCGTCCTGTCGTCCATCTTTGCCGGCATGGTCATCGCCATGACATTCCGGTCGATCGTCGTCATGCCGTCGGATCTTGTGAAAGCCCTGGTCGATTTCATCGCTTCGGTGACGAGCGCGGTCATCGGGGGATTTGCCTGGGTCACGGTGATTTTCGCGCTGGTCGAGCATTTCGCGGCGCCTGCCGCGAGGAAAGGGCGGTCCGGGATCGAAGCGGCGGCGAAGGCCTGGAAGCCGGAAGACCTGCCGCCGGTCCCGCAGAAAAAGCAGATCATCCGAAAATCCGAACCGATCGTCGCCATCCTGTTCAGCGTCCTGTTTCTGGTGCTGCTGAACACATCCCCGCAGATTTTCGGCGTCGTCTATTCCCTCAACGCGGCGCCCGTGATCATCCCGTTCTTCGACCTGACGCATTTCGCCGATTATCTTCCCCTGCTGAACGGCATCATCATCCTCGGCCTGCTCAAGGAATCCCTGAAGCTTCTCGAAGGCCGATACACCGTCCGGCTGAGTTTCGCGTCCGTGGTCCTTGGCGCCGCGTCGCTCGTCATGACCGTTTACATCCTGCTGGATCCCTCATTCTGGAATCCGGATTTCGTGCGGGAATTCACCTCATCCGCCCATTTTGCGGAGATCCCGGGCATCGACCTGCAGCGGATCATCTCAGGACTGTTCACCGGAGTGATCATCCTCGCGGTCTTCGGATTTTTGGTCGAGACCCTCTCGAATTTCTACAAGGCGATCCGGTACCGCTGATCCCGAGAGGCGGATCAGCCGGATCAGGTCGGGCTCGCCGATATCCAGCCTGTCGAAAAGGTCGGGCCGCCTGCGCATCGTCTCCCACAGGCTCATGACGCGCTTCCATTCTTCGATCCTGGCATGGTGGCCGGACATAAGGACATCGGGCACCGCGCGGCCGTGCCAGACCGCAGGCTTGGTATATTGCGGGTGCTCCAGCGCGTACTCCATGTGGGATTCGCGGCTGTAGGCCTCTTCGTCAGGCAGAACGCCCGGGATCAGCCGGGCCACGGCGTCGATCACTACGCAGGCGGCCAGTTCGCCGCCCGTCAGGACATAATCCCCGATCGACAGCTCGTCGCCGCCGATTTCGTCCAGCACGCGCTGGTCGATCCCCTCGTAATGCCCGCACAGGAGGATCAGATCCTGCTCCCCCGAAAGCTCCATGGCGATTTTCTGGGAAAAGACCCTGCCCCTCGGGCTCATGTGGATCGTTTTCGGCGACGCGCCGCACAGGCCGGACGCGGCTTTCCACGCGTCGTACACCGGCTGGCACATCATCAGCATGCCGGTCCCGCCGCCGTACAGCGTGTCGTCGACCTTGCCGTACCGGTTCGCCGTGTACTCGCGGATATCCATGGCGCGGATGCGCAGGATGCCCGCGTCAACGGCCCGCCCGATCATGCTTTTACTCAGGACGGATTCGATGATTTCAGGGAAAAGCGTCAAAACGATGATATTCATGGCCGTCAGCCTCCCCTCGCCGCGCGCCGCCGGGGTCCGGGCATCACAGATCCAGGATCCCGTCCGGAAGCCGGACCGTCACCCTGCGCTCCTCCAGGTCCACGCCGAGCACAACGGATTTTATAGCGGGGACCAGAAGGTCCCGGAGCCCGCTGCGGGCAATGACGTAGATGTCGTTGGCTCCCGTCTGGAGGACATCCGAGATCACGCCGAGCGTTTCCCCGCCTTCGTCGCGGACGGCGCAGCCGATGATGTCGCAGATAAAGTAGGAGTCCCTCGGCAGCTTTACCGCATGATCGCGGTCGACCGCGAGAAACTTCGACTTCAGCCGCATCGCAGCATCCATGTCGGAGATCCCTTCGAGCCTGATGATGACCCGGTCCTTAAAATACCTGACGCCCTCGACCCTGCGGGATCCGAGCTCCTCGCCGGACTCTTCGATGATGCTCACACTCTCCAGCGCCGAGAATCTCCGCGGGTCATCGGTCAGGGGCAAAACGGTCATCTCGCCCCGGACTCCGTGCGTGCCGGCGATCCGGCCGATTTTCAACATGCCGCCGTGCGTCATGCGCGGACTCTCCGGCACGTCATTCGACGATGTCGACGATGACCCGCCTGCCGTCGCGCGTGGCCTTGGCCTTGATGACGGCGCGGATGGCCTGGGCTCTTTTGCCCTTCTTGCCGATCACTTTGCCCATGTCCTCCGGCGCGACAGACAGCTCGAGGACGGTCGTGCCGCCCTGGTCGATCTGCTTGACCGAAACCTTCTCGGGGTCATTGACCAGTTCCCTGGCAATGGTCTTCAATAACTCTTTCATTTGTCCTGTGTCCTCCGCTGATCAGCCGATGATGCCCTGCTTCTTCAGAAGGGCGCGGACCGTATCGGTCGGCTGTGCGCCGTTCCCGATCCATTTTTTGGCGGCATCACCGTCGATGTTGCAAACAGCGGGTTCGGCGAGCGGGTTGTATGTCCCGATCTCCTCGATGAACCTGCCGTCGCGCGGATATCTCGAATCCGCCACCACGACCCTGTAATAAGGGGTTTTCTTCGCGCCGATCCTCTTGAGCCTGATTTTGACTGCCATTTCGTTTTCCTCCACGATCTCTTTCGTTATTGTAAACTCAGAACCCGAATCCTTTGCCGAATCCTGACATTTTACCTTTCGACATACGGCCGAACTGCTTCATCATGACCTGGGTCTGCTCGAACTGGTTCATCAGACGGTTCACATCCTGCACCGTCGTGCCCGATCCCGCGGCGATGCGCCTGCGCCTCGACGCGTTCAGCAGGGATGGGTTGGCGCGCTCCCGCTTCGTCATCGAGCGGATGATCGCCATGCTGCGCGGGATCGCCTTCTCATCCACGGACGCGCTGTCCAGCTGCCTGCGGCCCGCGCCGGGGATCATGCCGAGGATGTTCTCGATCGGGCCCATCTTCGCGACTTCCTCGAACTGTGCGAGCATGTCGTCGAGCGTGAACCGGCCGGCGCCGGCCTTCGATGCGGCTTCCTGAGCCTTGCGGCTGTCGTAGCGCTCGACCGACTTCTCGATCAGCGTGAGCATGTCGCCCATGCCGAGAATGCGGGAAGCCATCCGGTCGGGATGGAACTCTTCGATATCCTCGATCTTTTCGCCGACGCCGACCATCTTGATCGGCTTGCCCGTCATCTTGAAAATCGACAGGGCCGCACCGCCGCGCGCATCGCCGTCGAGCTTGGTCATGATGAAGCCGGTGATCCCGATGGCCTCGTCGAACGCGGCTGCCACATGCACCGCTTCCTGTCCGGTCATCGCGTCGACCACCAGGAGCTTCTCCGCCGGCTGGACGGTGTTGGTCACCTCGCGCAGCTCCCGCATCATCGCCCGGTCGATCGTCGCGCGTCCCGCGGTGTCCACGATCAGCGTATCGCAAAGCATATAGCGGGCCCGGTCCACAGCCCTCTGCGCGATGACCGCCGCGTCGGTCTCCATCGGCAGGATGAAGCTCTGGATGCCGGCCTTCGCCGCCAGGATCTCGAGCTGTTTCGCCGCCGCGGGGCGGTGGACGTCCACGGAAGCGACCATCGGCTTCTTGCCCTTCTTCTTCAGCGCAAGGCCGAGCTTGGCGGCCGCCGTGGTCTTGCCGGCGCCCTGCAGGCCGCACAGCAGGATCACGGTGAAGCCGGTCGGCGATACCGTGATCTTCCCCGCCGTCCGGCCGAGTATCTCCGTCAGGGAGTCATTGACGATCCGGACCACCTGCTGGCCGGGCGTCAGGCTCGCGGTGATCTCCGCGCCGCTGCATTTCGCACTCACATCGTCGACGAAGCCCTTCACGACTTCGATGTTGACATCGGCCTCAAGCAGCGCCAGGCGGATCTCCCGCATCATATCGCGGATGTCGCTCTCGGTCACGCGGCTTTTGCCGCGCATCTTCGACGCGATGCCCGCAAGTCTCGATGATAATGATTCCAGTAAAGCCATTCGTTCTCCCCGGCCATGTGCTGCCGGATGATGCCATATGCTGACGGCTGTGCCCGTACGGAACCGTGCAGATCCGTGCGGACCGTCCCTACAGGATCTCCGTCAGGGCCAGAAGCCTCTCCCTCGCCGACGCGGCATTCCCCGCGTCCAGGTCGGCGACCGCCGCGGCGATCCCTTCCCTCTGCTTCAGGAACAGTCCGGCCAGATGGAGCTTGTCCTCATAGCCGGACAGCGTCTCCGCCGCCCTCCTCAGCGCATCATGCACCGCCTGCCGGCTGACGCCGAGCAGTTCCGCGATCTCCGAAAGGGACATGTCCTCATTGTAATGGAGCGTCGCCACCTCGAGCGACCGCTCGGTAAGGAGCTGTCCGTAAAAATCAAGGAGAAGCGTATTGGCGATGCTGTCGCCGACGACATCACGGTTATCCATACCGTGCCATTGTATGCGATATCCGGCGGGCTGTCAAGTATTTTCCCTTGACACCCCGTTCGCGGTAAATTGTAATCTTTATTCCCCACAAATCCAGGAAATACGCGTTGCAAACCAC
>CAZDPQ010000163.1:0-5418 GCA_964507305.1 uncultured Oscillospiraceae bacterium | reverse complement strand
CATCCGGATCTCCAACGGCTCGGTCATCGAGGACGGCGAATGGAAAAGCTTCCGGATGCCAGACAGCCGGGTCGAATGCTTCCAGATCGTCGAATACCTGCGTGCGTTCCTGTCCGGCAGGATCAGCTGGAGCCCGGCAAACGCGCTGCTGATCGTCTCCGGCGCGTTCGGCGTGTTCAACAAGCAGGCCGTAATCGCCGCGGGAGGCTACCGGACCGGGATGGCCGGCGAGGACATGGAGATCATCCTGCGGCTGCGGCGTTACATGAAGGAAATCGGGAAGCCCTATGCGATCCGTTTTTCCGAAGACGCGGTGTGCTGGACGCAGGGTCCCCTGTCCCTGCGGGATCTCCGGGTCCAGCGCAGGAGGTGGCAGACCGGTCTCATCGGATCCCTGCTGCGGCACGGGTCCATGTTCCTGAACCCCCGGTACGGCGCTGCAGGGATGCTCGCCGTACCATACGCATGGATCTTCGAATTTCTCGGCGCCGGCATCGAGGCGCTCGGGTATGTCATCATCCCGCTGGCCTATTTCACGGGAGACCTGAGCCTGACCTTTTTCCTGCTGTATCTGGCCGTTGCGACGGGCCTGGGCATCACGATCTCGCTCGGCGGACTGATCCTGGAGCAGACCGGCAGCAGGCGCTTCCTGTCCGCGGTCCAGATCCTGGCCCTGGTCAAATACGCGATCCTCGAAAACCTCGGCTACCGCCAGCTCATCACCCTCTTCCGCGCCGAAGGCATCCTCCGCTACCGCAGATTCCGGAACAGCTGGGGCAGGATCCGCAGGGCGGAATTCAACACACCGGAAGGCAATTTCCGCGGAAAATGATATAATAAGGCAAGAATCAGGCGGGGACCGCCTGTATGTCTGGAGGATGGAAGATGAAAAAAGCACCGGCGATACTCCTGATCTTCATTTTGATTTCTGCGTCCGCTCTCTCGGCCGGCTGTGGCTGGCTGACGGAAAGGCTCACGGACGTGCGCATCGCGATCCAGGGCAATGCGGGGGGAGCCCCTCTCGCCGGCATCGCGTCGGAGAAGGGGTTTTTCAAACAGGAAGGAATCAACGCGGTCATCACGCTGTACGACAATGAATCCGCGGAGATCGCCGCGATGCGGGCCGACCAGCCGACGATCGACTGCGGGTACATCGGCGCCGACGCCGCGTGGAATGTCACGGATCCCCGGGAGAACGGGCTTTCCTTCCTTCTGCTTGACAACCTGTCCAGCACGGAGGTCCTGCTCGCGCGCAAGGGGATCTTCAGCGACACGAACGCCAACGGGTTCTACGATTACCGCGAGATCTACGAGGGGCTGAAGGGAAAGACCGTCCATATCGACACCACCTCGTCTTCGGGCGGATGGTTCCGGGACCTTATCGATAAGATCCATTCGACCCTTGCGATCCCCGACGCCGAGAAGTTGTGGATCGCCGGAGGGATCGACGGCTACCCGTCGGGGTACACCGCGCCCAACAGCAATGAGGAGTTCAAGGTCACGGTCGTGCAGACGGCCAATGCGGACGTCGCCGCGGGGATGAGCGCGGAGGGCGCGGACCGGATCGACATCGCGGTTGCTTATGCGCCCGTGCCGGCTTCGATCCTTTCATCCGACAGCAATATCGTGCAGATCGCGGCGACCGCCACGCATCTCGCGAACCAGTATTTCCCGGCGACCTGGGTCGCGGATGACCGCTGGATCGCAGCAAATCCGGACATCGTTCAGAAGGTCGTCAACGCCCTGTACAAGGCGCTGATCTACCGCTCGGGATCGCTCGCCAACCGCAGTGAAGCCCTGGCGGCAGGCGAGCGGATCGCGGCGAAGGCGGCCGGATCGTTCGATGCCGCTTCGGTCGTGTGGCCGACGAAGGCGGAGTATAAGGAATGGTTCGCCAATACCCAGGGCATGGGCTACACCTATATGCGATCGCTTTACAATGCGAAGAAGACCGGCCTCCCGGCAGGGGTCATCCCGAAATCCTTCGAGGACTGCTTTGCGGACAGCTTCCTGCTCAAGGCGGCCGCGGACATCGGCTGACCGGGGAAGACCCGGAGCGCGTGCAGCCGGGGGTTCCGGCGGCGCGGAAGGGGATCGATGATGAGGAAGTGCACCGTCCGGGCTCCGGCGAAAATCAACCTGTCCCTTGATGTCACCGGCCGAAGGCCGGACGGATATCATTGGATCGAGTCGGTCATGCAGACGATCGCGCTCAGCGATACGGTCGTGATCGAGCTTTCGGAGACCGATGCGGGCGGAGCGTTGCCGGAGATCACGGTTTCCGGCTCGCACGGGGACGTCCCGTCCGGCGCGGACAACACCGCGTACCGGGCGGCGGCGGCCTATTTCGCGAGGCTGCGGTCCCGCGGGGATGCCGCCGCGGCGGGTCACGGATGGAGCGTGCGGATCCGCATTGACAAGAGGATCCCGATGCAGGCCGGACTCGGAGGCGGCAGCGCCGACGCGGCCGGGACGCTTGCCGGGCTGGACCATCTGTTCCGCGGGGCGCTTTCCCGCGGAGAGCTTCTCGAGGCGGCGGCCGAAACGGGCGCCGACGTTCCGTTCTGCCTGACGGGCGGGACCGCGGTGTGCCGTGGCATCGGCGATCGGATCGAGCCCGCGCCGCCGTTCGGCGCAAGGCCTCTGGTGATCGTCAAGCCGGATTTCGGGATCCCGACACCGTGGGCTTTCCGGCAGCTCGACGAAGGCGGCGGCGGGATGCGCCCGGATTTCGGCGCGGTGACCGCCGCACTTGCCGCAGGCGACATGGCCGGGCTGTTCCGCAGGACCGCCAATGTGTTCGAGGGCATCGCTTTCCAGGCATATCCCATTCTGGCGGATATCAAAAAAAGCCTGCGCGGCACCGCCGGCTGCAGGGGAGCGCTGATGAGCGGGAGCGGGACCGCCCTGTTTGCCGTGTACGGCAGCCCGGATGAAGCGGGCGCCGCGGCCGCGAGGATGCGCGAGATCTACGGACGTCACAAATTTTTCATCACGGTGACGGAGACAGCCGCAGCGGGGCCCGAAATCGTGCTCCGGCGGCGGAAAATACCGGAGGGGTCCGGCGACGGCCGGTTCGGAGGATCATGAAGGAAAAGCGGAAGAACGCGATACGGGAAAACGCGGACGGCGCAGGCAGCGCGGGCAGGCGCCGCGGACAAGCCGCCGGTCGGAGCCGGGGCAGGCGGATCGCAGGATCCATTGCCTTCACCGCGCTTGCGGCGGCCGTTTTCATCGTCCTCTTTTCCCTCGCGGGCCTTCCCGGAAGCCTGACAGAGCTGCTGAGCACCCTGTTCGGCCCTCATCCGACACTAACCCTCACACCATCCCCCTCACCTGTCCCGTCGCCTACGCCGTCCCCTGAGCCGGATCTCACCGCGCAGGCGGTCATCATGGCCACCGGCGACATCATCCTGCACCAGTCGCTGATTGACGGCGCAAAGACCTCCTCGGGGGGATACGATTTCGATCATCTATTTACCTATGTCCGCCCCTATTTCCAATCATCGGACATCACGGCTGCCAACTTCGAGGGGACCCTGAGCGGCCCGGATTATTCGGGGTATCCCGCCTTCAACGCGCCGGACGAGATTGCGGCCGCGATCCGCAAGGCCGGGATCGGGCTTGTCACGACAGCCAACAATCATGCGTATGACAGGGGGATCGCGGGTCTCCGGCGCACGCCGGACATATTCCGGCAGGCCGGCGTATCGGTCGTCGGCACGCGTTCCGATCCGGCGGACCCTCCGTTCGTGATCGCCGATCTGAACGGGATCCGGACCGGATTTACCGGGTACACGTATGAAACGGTCGGGACTGCGGCACAGCGTGCCCTGAACGGGATAACGATGGTGCCGGAGGCGCAGGGGCTGATCGATTCCTTCAACTGGTACCGGCCGGACCGTTTCGAGTCCGACATGCAGGGGATGGCCGAACGGATCGCAGCCATGAAGAAGGCGGGCGCAGAGTGCATCGTTTTCATCCTGCACTGGGGAGACGAATACCAGAGCGTGTCCAACCGGAAGCAGCGGGACCTTGCGCAGTTCCTGGCGGACCATGGGGTGGACATCATCATCGGGCACCATCCCCATGTCCTGCAGGAAATCAGCGTGGTGCCTTCACAGGTCAGCGGAAAGAATACCCTGGTCTATTACTCGCTCGGCAATGTCGTAGCCAACATGGGATACAACACGCACAGCACCGCGGGCAGGGCGGAGGACGCGGTGATCGCCCGCATCGTCATCGCGCGCAGCCGTACCGGCACCGTAACGGTGCAGCGGGGCGAATACATCAAGACGTATATTTTCAAGGATGAATCTTCGGGCAAGCGGATCCACCGGATCCTCCCCGTCGCGGCCGCGATCGCGGATCCGGATGCGTTCAGCCTGACCTCTGCAGACCTGGCGCTTGTGAAAGCGTCCGACAAGAGGATTTCGGAGGGGCTCGGCGGATCGGACGGCATCCGGGATGGTATCGTCATCGGTGAATACCGGTGACCCCCGGGTTGTCGCATCGGGATCGCACAGCTCGCCACGCGGGAAAGGAAGGTTCCGTGGACAGGATCCTCCAAAGGGTCGGGGAAATCGGCCTTTCGGCCTGGTTCAGGGTGCTTTTCGCCGTATCGGTTCCCCTCCTTCTGGTATCCGGAGCCTGGGCTCTGCTGCGTTTCGGGAATCCTTTCATCTGCGTATTCCATGCGGTGACCGGATGGTACTGCCCGGGCTGCGGCAGCGGGCGGGCGATGGCAAGCCTGCTGCGCTTCCGGTTCGCGGAGGCGCTGGACCGGAATGCCCTGGCGGTGATTTCCCTGCCTTTTGTCCTGTACTACCTGATCCGGACCTATGCATCCGTCGTTTTCCGCAGGCCGCTTCTACCGGCCATCCGCGTCAGGCCCGCCGTGATCGTCACCGCTGCCGCCGTTGTCGTGCTGTTTACCCTCGCGCGCAATATCCCGATGGATCCCTTTACAGTTCTGGCACCTTGAGGTATCGTTAAAAGAAGAAAATCAAAGGAGGACTTACGTCATGGTTTACTGCAGATACTGCGGAAGCGAGATGGAAGAAACGGCTCTTTCCTGCCCGAAATGCGGGAACGAAGTGATCGGCATCCATGCGGCGCCGTCCGCCGGTCCCGAACCGGCAGCCGCACCCGCTGCGGCACCGGAACCCGCGCTCGTATCCGCAGCGCCGACGACCGCCCCGGGACCCGCACCCGTGCCGGGGTCCGCTCCTGCTCCCGCTCCCGCAGCCGTTCCCGCCGCGCGGCCGAAAAGCTCGATCGACATCGGCCTCCTGATCTGGTCCATTCTTAATATGGTGATCTGTTGCATGCCGCTCGGCACCATCGGCCTCGTTTTCACGGTCCTGGCCCAGAGCAAGCCCACGGAACAGGAAGAAAAAAGCGCGCTGAAGACCGCGA
>CAZDPQ010000162.1:0-5439 GCA_964507305.1 uncultured Oscillospiraceae bacterium | reverse complement strand
CATGAAATTGACCTCACCCCCCCGTGGCGGCGGCTGGAATTGCGCCAGGGCATCCTCGAAGTGACCGGTATTGACATCGACGCTCACCCCACTGCCGACTCACTGGCCGAAGCCATGCGCGCGCATGGAATGCAGCCCAAACCGGGCTACTCTCGCGGAAAGCTGATCGACTCACTGCTGGGAGATTTTCTGGAGCCAACCCTCATCCAGCCCACTTTCCTTTATAACTACCCGCGCGACATTTCACCGCTGGCCAAATCCATGCCCGGCAACCCCCAGATTACCGAGCGCTTTGAAGGGTATGTGGGCGGTATGGAGCTGTGCAATGCGTTCACCGAACTCAACGACCCTCTCGATCAGGAACAGCGTTTTCTGGAGATGGGACGCGACTACAACCCCGAGGATGAAGAACGCCATCCCATGGACGAAGATTACCTGCGGGCCATGTCTTACGGCATGCCGCCCCAGGGCGGTTTTGGCATGGGCATTGACCGACTGACCATGCTGCTCACCGACCGCCACACCATCCGTGAAGTGATTCTCTTCCCACACCTGCGCGAGTCCGGCGAATAATAGCATGGACGAAAAAAAGCCCCTGAAGGCCAAAACCTTCAGGGGCTTTTTAATCCTTATCGCGCCAGCATCCGCGCCATCTTCATATATTCTTCGCTGAGCGTGCGCGGGCGAGAGACCACCTGTGAAAGCGGTACGGGCACAATCTCACGCCCGTCCAGGCCGGTCATCACCCCCGTTTGCCCACTCAGCAGAAATTCAACCGCCTTTACACCAAAACGGGTGGCCAGGAAGCGATCAAAGGCCGTCGGTTTCCCGCCGCGCTGCACATGCCCGAGCACGGTCACACGGGTATCGAACCCCAGCTTCATTTCTTCCAGCTTTTGCGCCAGCTCGGTCGCGTTCAGTTTGGCGCCCTCCGCCACCACAATGATACAGTGGAGCTTCCCGCGCTTATACGCTTCGTCCACTGCGGTGGCCACCTCTTCAAAGGGGGTCTCAAACTCTGGCACCACCACCATTTCCGCGCCGGTAATAATGCCTGCCTGCACCGCCAGGTAACCACAGTGGCGCCCCATTGTCTCCACCAGGAAAGCCCGGTTGTGCGAAGAGGCGGTGTCGCGCAATTTATCGATGGCATCCACAATGGTATTGAGCGCCGTATCCACCCCGATACACATATCGGTGCCGAAAATATCATTGTCGATCGAGGCCGGAATACCCACCACCGGAACCCCCTGGGCGGCCAGCGCCATTCCACCGGTGAGCGAGCCATCTCCACCCAGGATCACCAGCGCATCGATCCCGGCATTGTTGAGGTTGCGGATAGCTTTGCGCTGGCCTTCCGGGGTTTTGAATTCCATGCTCCGTGCAGTGCGCAGGAACGTACCGCCGCGCTGCAGGATTCCCCCCACATCACGTGCGCCGAGTTCCTTGAAGCGCGCATTGAGCAATCCTTCGTACCCGTCTTCAATGCCAATCACCCGCAACCCGTTCGCCAGGCCTGCGCGCACCACAGCCCGAATGCCGGGGTTCATCCCCGGTGAATCTCCCCCCGAAGTCATAACACCGATTGTATGAATGTTGGAGCGAAACATGGCTTCCTCCTCAAAAGAATGCAGAATGATCTAATGAATGCGCAACGGGGTGATGCGCACATTTTCCTCGCCCACCAGCTCGGCCAGTTTCTGGAGCAGCAGCGGCGAAATGCCAGTAGAGTCATTGGGAAACTCCAGCTGATAGCGGCGACTCCCCTCACAGATGAGAAACGCAAACCGATCGTGCCCGGGGAAGGAGCGCAACCGCCCGTAGATCATCTTCAAGCGCCGCACGTCGCGCTCGCGGTCACCCGTCGCGTGAAGCACCACCACCACCATCCGCGGCTCATCACTCTCAGGGTCCACCACCGGCAGAATGGTCGGCGCGAGGATCGGCGGCGGGGGTTGCCCCATCACCCGTTGTTCCAACCCCTGCAACGCCGCGGCTCTGGAAGGCGCCAGCGGTTCTGGGGCCACCTTCTGCTCCACAGCCGGTTTCTCATCCTTCTGCAAAGCGGGCGGCGGGGTATCTACCGGGGCCGACCAGCCGGGGAGGTACTGTTCCCAATCCGGCGGTTCTTCCGGCGGCACCAGATCATCCACCGGCTGATAGGGAGCAGAGACCGGAGAGGGTTCGGCCACACGGTGGGTTTCACCGGTCACAGCGGGAACCGGGTACGGTTCTTCCTCCTCCGGAGCGGGGTTTTCCTCTTCGTCCACTGCAAAACCGTTCGAGGGCAGGAAGAGCGGTTCTTCACCTGCCAGGTTTTGCTCCTCGAGCGGCACCTCGCTCAGCTTATCCACCAGCACCTTGGGGTCGGCTCCCTCCTGGTCTACCTTGCCTTCGGCGATCAGCACGGCATCGGGTTGCACCAGCGTATGGTATTTTTCCCAGGCTTTGGGGAAAATCACCAGCTCAATATTTCCCTGAAAATCCTCCAGGGTGACGAAGCCCATCGTATCGCCTTTCTTGGTCTGGTGGTTGCGAAAACGGATCACCATCCCGGCCACCGTCACCGAGGCACGGTTGGGGGCCTCGTGCAGCTGAGCCGAAAAATGGGTCACCCGCTGGCGTAACACCGGCAGATACGGGTTGAGCGGATGATCTGAAACATACAGGCCGATTAATTCCCGCTCCCATTCGAGCTGTTCACGGCTATTGGTAGAGGCACTGAAGGACGGCAGGGAGATCGAATCGACCTCTCCACCGAGGCTGCCAAAAATGCTCAGCTGGCCGCTCTGCAACGCGCGGAAATGGCTGGCGCTGACCGCCAGAATCTGGTCCAGAGCTTCCAGCAGGGCGCGCCGTGAAGCAAAACGGTCCAGCGCTCCCACTTTGATCAGACATTCCAGGGCACGTTTCCCGACTGCCCGCAGATCCACCCGCAAAGCGAAATCGTGAAGCGAGGTAAAAGCCCCACCCTCTTCACGCGCCTGCAAAATCAGGTCTACCGGCCCCTGACCGACGTTCTTCACCGCCCCTAACCCAAAACGAATGGCGCTCTTGCCGTCTGGCAGATCCTCAATGGTGAAATCATACCCGCTGGTGTTGATATCCGGCGGGAGGACGGGGATGCCCATACTGCGGCAATCGGCCACATAAAACGCCACCTTGGCCGAATCGTTCTTGGAGGCCGAGAGAAGGGCGGTCATGTATTCAACCGTGAAATGGGTTTTCAGGTAAGCCGTCTGCACGGCGATCACGCCGTAATCGGCCGCGTGCGATTTATTGAACCCGTACCGGGCGAATTCTTCCCACTCGGCGAAGATGGCTTCTGCCGTCTCGCGGGGTATGCCCCGCTCAACCGCCCCTTTAACAAACTTCTCCTGGTGTTTGACCAGTTTATCCTTCTGCTTTTTGGCGATTGCCTTGCGCAGCTCATCCGATTCCGAAAGGGTGTAGCCCGCCAGATCAACCGCGGCGCGCATGATCTGTTCCTGGTAAACCGGAATGCCGTAGGTCTCACGGAAGATCGGCTCCAGCTTTTCATGCAGGTATTTCACCGGCTCTTCACCGTGCATGCGCCGAATGTAGGTGGGAATGAACTCCAGCGGTCCGGGGCGGTAAAGCGCCACCATCGCGATCACATGATCGAGGTTGCGCGGACGCATCTGCACCAGAAAACGCGTCATCCCCGTGCCTTCCAGCTGGAAGACCCCTGCGGTGTGCCCCTGGCTGAGAAATTCGAACGTTTCCGGGTCATCGATGGGAATGGTGCTCAGATCGTAATGCACCCCGTGGCGTTTTTCAATCAGGTCGCAGGCGCGCTGCATGATGGTGAGCGTTGCCAGCCCGAGGAAATCCACCTTGAGCAGCCCCAGCGATTCGATGATCGACATCTCAAACTGGGTGACCGTCTTGATCGGCGAACTCTCATCGGCATTGCCGGTAGGGCGGTGCAACGGAATGTAGTTAATCACCGGCTCATCACTGATGACCACTCCCGCCGCATGGGTACCGGCATTCCGCACCACCCCTTCCATTTTGGCCGCCGTATCGATCAAGGTGCGCAGGTAATCCTGTTCATCATAGATTTTCTTCAGCTCAGGCACCTGCTCAAGAGCATCCTTCACGCTCACCGGCTTGCCGGGGATGTTCGGGATGAGCTTGCTCACCCGGTCTACTTCTGTCAGAGGAATATCCATCACTCTGCCCACATCGCGAATGGCCGCGCGCGCGCCCAGCGTGCCAAACGTGATGATCTGCGCCACCCGGTCATCGCCATATTTGCGCGCGGTATATTCGAGCATCTCAGGGCGGCGGTCATCCTGAAAGTCCAGGTCAATATCGGGCATGGAAATACGCCCCGGGTTCAGGAAGCGTTCAAAGATCAACCCGTGATGGATCGGCTCTACCAGGGTGATATTGAGGGTGTAGGCCACCAGCGATCCGGCTGCCGACCCGCGCGCGTTGTACCAGATGCCCCGCCGGGTGGCTTCGCGGCACAGATCCCAGACGATGAGGAAGTAGGCATCAAAGCCCATCTGGTGAATGACGCTCAGCTCATAATCCAACCGCTGGCGCACCTCAGGGTCACCGGCGCGTTCACCAAAGCGCCGCTTCAGGCCTGCTTCGCATAATTCCCGCAGGTAAGTCTCGGCCGTGTGACCCTCAGGTACCGGAAAGCGCGGCAGATGATACCCCTTGTTGGAAAGATCCACATTACAGCGCTCGGCGATCAACAGAGTATTGCTGAGCGCCTCGGGCACCTCGGCGAACAAACGCGCCATTTCTTCGGGCGGGCGCAGATAAAAGCTATCCACACTCATGCGCATGCGGTTGGCTTCGGTGAGAAGGTTGCCCGTTTGAATGCACAGCAGAATGTCCTGAAGGCGGGCGTCTTCCGGCTGGATGTAATGCACATCGTTGGTGGCAATATAGCGCGCCCGATAACGTTTCCCCAGTTGCATCAGCGCCCGGTTCACTTCCTGCAATTCAGGAATGGCGTGTTCCTGTAATTCAAAGAAGAAGTTTTCTGCGCCAAAAACCTCGTAATACCAGTCCAGCAACCGGGTAGCCTCTTCGGGGCCCTTTTCGCGGATCATGCGCGGCACCTCTGCCGAGAGGCACCCCGTGGTGCAGATCAACCCCTCACTGTGAGCCGCCAGGAAATCGTGATCGATACGCGGGTAGTAGTAGAACCCCTCCAGCTGTGCGGCGCTGGCAATTTTCAGCAGGTTCTGGTAGCCCGTCTGGTTATATGCCAGAAGCAGCAAATGGCTCGACTGTTTATCCAGCCGGGCGTCGCGATCTTTCATCCCGCGGGCGGCCATATAGCCTTCCAGCCCGATGATCGGCTTCACCCCGCTGGCAAGCGCGGCGTTGTAGAATTCAATCACCCCGAACATCGTGCCGTGGTCGGTGAGAGCCACAGCCGGCATCCCCAGT
>CAZDPQ010000161.1:0-5456 GCA_964507305.1 uncultured Oscillospiraceae bacterium | reverse complement strand
CGTGAGGTGGAGCTGGATGAGTACAATTTCCAGCTGTTGAACATTCCACCTCATCACCCGGCGCGTGAGATGCAGGATACCTTCTATGTGGAATCGCCGCAAACCGATGGGAGCTACTCGGTTGTGTTGCGCACGCACACCTCCCCCGGGCAGATTCGCGCCATGCGCGAGTTTTCGGCCACGAACCCCGATACCCCCCCGCCCATTCGCGTTGCTTTGCCGGGAATGTGCTTCCGTTATGAGCAGATCACGGCCCGCTCTGAGGTGCAATTCAACCAGGTAGAAGGGCTGGTGGTGGGCAGGCATATCACTTTCAGCGATTTGAAGGGCACCCTTTCAGATTTTGTCCGGCGCATGTTCGGGCAGAACACGCGTACCCGCTTCCGCTCCGATTACTTCCCCTTTACCGAGCCCTCTGCCGAGATGGATGTGGAGTGCTTTGTCTGCGGTGGAAAAGGCTGTGCGGTGTGTAAAAAGTCGGGCTGGCTCGAGATTCTTGGCTGCGGCATGGTGCACCCAACGGTGTTGCAAAACGGCGGGTACGACCCCCGGAAGTACTCTGGTTTTGCTTTTGGCATGGGGCCCGAACGGCAGATCATGCTGCGTCATAAGATCAACGACATTCGCTATTTCTGGGGAAACGATCTTCGTTTCCTGGAACAGTTCTAGGAGGCTGGCATGAAAGTTCCCGTTTCATGGCTCAAGGATTTCGTCGATCTGAGCGGCCTTTCGGTGGTGGAATTAGCCCACAAACTTACCATGGCCGGGATGGAAGTGGAAGAAATTCGTTTCGTCGGGTTGCCGTTGCCCGACAGCGATGACCATGGGTTCAAGGTAAGCGGTTTGAGCTGGGACGCAGATAAAATTGTGGTCGCACAGATTGATGAGGTCTTTCCGCACCCCAACGCCGACCGGCTGGTGTTGTGCCGCCTGAACGATGGCCTTCAGGAACATACGGTGCTCACCGGCGCCCCCAATCTATTCGAGTATAAAGGGATCGGGCCGCTCCCGCGCCCCCTCAAGGTAGCCTATGCGCGTGAGGGTGCGCGGATTTACGACGGACATCAACCGGGGCAGGTGCTCACTACCCTCAAGCGGGCGAAAATTCGTGGTGTGGATTCTTATTCGATGGTCTGTTCGGAAAAGGAACTGGGGATTTCGGATGAGCATGAGGGGATCATCCTGCTCGATGAGGATGCGCCAACCGGGATGCCGCTGGTAGAGTACATGGGCGATGCCGTGCTGGAGTTGAAAATCAACCCCAACATGGCGCGCAACACCAGTGTGCTGGGGGTGGCCCGAGAGGTGGCCGCGCTTACCGGGCGCGCGTTGAAGAAGCCCGAGTTTACCCTGGAGACCACCGGAGAACCCATCGAAGGGCGGGTGAGCATTCAGATCACCAACCCTGAGCTCAATCCGCGTTTTACCCTGGCTCTCATCCGCGAAGTGCGTCTTGGCGAAAGTCCTTACTGGGTGCAGCGTCGTTTGCGCCTGGCGGGGATGCGTCCGATCAATAATGTGGTCGATGCCACCAATTACACGATGCTGGAAATAGGTGAGCCGCTCCATGCCTTTGATTATGATGTGCTGGTTAACCGCGCCGGCGGGGGAGAGGTGGTCATTCTGACGCGCACCGCCCGCCCCGGTGAAAAGTTAACCACGCTTGATGGGGTTGAACGCACGCTCACCGAAACCAATGTGCTCGTTTGCGATGCGACCGGCCCGCTTTCGCTGGCAGGGGTGATGGGCGGTCAGGAGAGTGAAGTCAGCGACCACACTGTGAATGTTTTGCTTGAGGCAGCAGCGTGGAATTTTATCAACATCCGGCGCACGGTGATGCAGCATGGCCTGCCTTCTGAAGCCTCTTACCGGTTTTCTCGCGGCGTGCACCCTGCGCTGGCCATCGATGGCCTGCGGCGCTGTCTGTACTGGATGGCCCGCTGGAGTGGTGGAAAGGTTGCCCCCGGCATTGTGGATGCCTACCCCCTGCCACCAGTTGACCCCTGTGTGGAGATCACCGCTCAGGATGTAGAGCGATCTCTGGGCATTTCCATTTCTCTGGAAGAGATCCAGCAAATGCTTGAAAGGCTTGAGTTCCGGTGTGAGCGGCGCGGAGAAACACTGCAGGTTCAGACGCCCCCCATCCGTATGGATATCGGAGAGGGAGTGGTCGGGGTGGCTGACCTGATGGAGGAAATTGCCCGCCTCTACGGGTTCGAGCGCATCCCCGAAACGCGCCTGGCCGATTCTCTGCCCCCACAGCGCGGGAATCCTTCTCTGGAGGGAGAGGAACACGTGCGCGATGTCCTGGTTTCTCTCGGGTTACAGGAGGTCATCACCCACCGCATGACTGCGCCGGAGATCGAAGCGCGCCTGCTCCCGGCGGGCACGTCCGCTCCGTCGGTGGAATACGTCCGGCTGGTTAACCCCATCTCCCCGGAGAAGCGTGTGCTCCGTCGGAGTTTACTGGCCTCGGTGCTCAATGTGCTGGAGAGAAACGCTCGCATGGCTGAGTCGCTCAGCCTCTTCGAAGTGGGAGCCGTATTCGAGCCGTCTGGCGAGGCTCTGCCCCGCGAGCCGCGCCGCCTGGCGATAGCCATGACCGGTCGGCGGGAGGAAAGCAGCTGGGACGCTCCCGAAGGACGGTTGATGGATTTCTACGACCTCAAAGGGGTCATCGAGGCACTCATGGAGGCGTTGCACATCCGGGTGGCTTTTGCTCCAGAGGAGCATCCATCGTTTCATCCCGGAAAGTGCGCCGCGGTGCTTTGCGGAGAGCAAAAGCTGGGCGTGTTCGGTGAGCTTCATCCCCTGGTGAGGGAAAATTATGAAGTAGACACCCCCGTGCTCGCTGCAGAGATTGACCTGGAAGCCCTGTTGAGTCTGCTGCCGCTTCTGGGCCACGAAGTACGCCCGGTGAGTGAGTTCCCCCCTGTGCTTGAAGATATTGCGGTGGTGGTGGATGAAGCGGTTCCCGCGGCGCGAGTGGAGGAGCTCATCTGGCAGGGCGGCGGGAAACTGCTGGCGGGCGTGCGGCTCTTCGACGTTTTCCGCGGGGAGCAGCTTGGGGCAGGCAAGAAGAGCCTGGCCTATAGCCTGACCTACCAGGCGCCTGATCGTACCCTCACCGACCGGGATGCCGCGCAGATTCGCACGCGGATTATCCGGCGCCTGGAGCAGGAACTCGGCGCGAAGTTGAGAAGTTAATTTTTTATGCCATACTTTGACCACTTTGGCCTGCTCGCGCCTTCGTATGAACGTCTGATCCGCCCCACGTACCCGGAGAGGCTGGCGGGATGGCTTGACCTGCCAGCCGGTGGCAACCTGCTGGATGTGGGAGGCGGAACCGGGCGGATCGCTCAGTTTTTCAGTGCGCGGGCGGGCCTCACGGTGGTGGCAGATATTTCTGCGGGAATGCTCCGTCTGGCGGCACGTAAACCCGGGGTTATCCCGTTGCGAGCGGCCTCAGAGCATTTGCCCCTGGCCGATGAAACCTTCGATCGGATTTTTATGGTGGATGCCCTCCATCATGTGGAGGATGCGCGGCAGACTCTTGGCGAACTGTGGCGTGCTTTACGCCCCGGGGGACGGTTAATCATCGAAGAACCCGATATTCGCGCCTTCCCGGTGAAGGTTATTGCGTTATTTGAAAAGCTCGTCCTGATGCGCAGTCATTTTTACTCAGGAGAGCAGATCGCGAACATGCTCTCCGACAGAGAAGGCAGTGCCGTGCAGATTGCGATTCAGGAATATACCGTGTGGGTTGTGTTTGATAAGAACCCCTGATCTTCGGAGGGAGCCCATGACTGAACCATCGAAAAAACCGTGGATGAATGAAGACTGGCTGGCGGTATGGATCGCCTTTCTTCTAATCGCTCTGGCGACCATCGGCGTTTTGGGAAAGAACGGGATTAACATCGTGTTTTAGAAGGAAGAAAGATCATGTCATCGGCGCAATCGGTTCGTTCCTCAATGCGTTTGTGGGGCGCGTCTCTGGGAGGGCTGGCAGTGACCTTCCTGCTCGCTGTGGCGGCCTGGTGGGTTTCCAGGCAGGTGGGTGCGGTCAAACTTCCCTTTGGAATTCCGGGAAAAGCGCTTGAATACCCGCTATGGGCGGCTTTGCTCGGAGTATTGGGTAATGTGCTTCTGCGGGCGCTGAAGATGCGAGAGTATCTTCAACCGGGGGTCCATACCGAGTTGTACTTAAAGATCGGGCTGGTGCTTCTGGGGGCGGGGGTGGATCTCACCTTAATCGTTTCAGCGGCGCGGGGTGCCATTCTTCAATCCCTGGTGATGATCAGCGGGGTGTTTTTCTTCTGCTGGTGGCTGGCGGGCCGGTTTGGGCTGGATGAAAAGCTGCGGGCAGTCATGGCTTCGGCGGTTTCCATTTGCGGTGTTTCAGCGGCCATTGCTGCGGCAGGATCCGTGCTGGCCAGGAAGGAACAGGTGACCTATATCACGGCACTGGTCATTCTGGTGGCACTGCCTCTCATGGTTCTATCGCCGCTTCTGGCCAGTGCGCTGGGGCTTTCACAAACGGTAGCCGGGGCATGGTTTGGCGGCAACATCGATACTACGGCCGCGGTCGTTGGAGCAGGGACGCTTTACGGAGAACAGGCCCAGAAAATTGCCACCATTGTCAAATCGACCCAGAATACGCTGATCGGTCTGGTGGCATTCTTGCTGGCGCTCTATTTTGCCAGCCGCGAAGCAGGAGCCGGTACCCGCCCGGGGGTACGGGTGATCTGGGATCGGTTCCCCAAATTTGTGCTTGGCTTTCTTCTGGCTTCGGTTCTTTATTCAATGGGAGTGATCGATGGAGGGAAGGGAACCACCATTGAAGCGCTGAAGAACTGGGCCTTCACCCTGGCTTTTGTCTCCATGGGGCTGGAGCTATCTGTCTCTGAATTCCGCTCCATGGGATGGCGCCCGGTGATGGTGTTTTTGCTGGTGACCCTGTTTAACACTTTCCTTGCGCTGGGGGTTGCCTGGGTTGTTTTTACCTGGCTATTTCCGGTGGGTTGAGGGCGGGCGCAGCTTACAGCCCCCAGAACAGTTTCATTCCAACGAGAAGCATGATGAAGGAGATGATAGTCAGCGGCCAACCCACTTTGAAAAAATCGCTGAAGCGATAATTGGCCGGGCCGATCATCAAGATGTTGACCGGGTGCGCCAGGGGGGTGAGGAATGAAGCCGAACAGGCAATGGCGGCGGCAAGCGCCACGGCCTGCGGAGAAACCCCCAGCCGGATGGCTGCGCTGATGACCACCGGGCCGGAGACCAGTGCAGTAACCTGCCCCCCCATCACCTGAGTGAGCAGTGCGCTGAGCAGATAGGCCCCCGCGGCCAGCCCCAGCGGGCCGAAAGGTGTGACCAGGCGTACCATGAGCCTGCCACTGATATCGGCCAGGCCGGTTTGCACCATGGCCAGGCTCACGGCGTACATGCCTGCGATG
>CAZDPQ010000160.1:0-5503 GCA_964507305.1 uncultured Oscillospiraceae bacterium | reverse complement strand
AAGATAGTTGACAAGATGGAATGAGTTCGGTATCCACTTGACCGACATGTCGACCAGATCCTGTGGGGACTTGATCGACTGCACCAGGATGTAGATCAATAAGTACAGAAAAACGAATGCCAGATCCAGCAGCAGCAGATAGATGGCAAAACGGACGGCCTTGGTGACCCACCATTTGGGCTGCTTCATTTTATGCGTGAGTAAGAATAATCGATTGGAATCCTGCATGCTATTCATATTCCTCCTATTCGCTCACCTGTCTCATAAATGGCCTTATGATCAGGTAAATGAGTCCGATCATGACCAGAATGAAAGAAAAGTACATCCAGCCCATTGCCGACGCATATTTGAAATCGACCAGGTTCAGAAGAACATATAAAATGTAATTGAGCATGGAGTTGGTCACATCGGTAAAGTTGTCAACCATGGTATACACGATGACAAGAAAGATCGTAGGCGTAAGCATGGGAAGCGTTATTTTCCAGAATTTTTCCCATTCGGTTGCGCCATCCACATAAGCTGCCTCATAGAGCTGGCTTGAAACCGTTTGAAGCCCCGACAGGAATAACAGGATCTGCACGCCGGACTTCCACAGCACGATCATGATCGCCGACAAAAACCTATTGATGAAGTCCGAAAATTTGGGTCCCAGATATGTCATGACATTTTCAGGCATCAGGATGTCGCGCGCCATGGCGATCGCCTGCACATCGACACGCCGCCGGAGCAGTTCCTGCATCACCAGTCCCGATCCGATCAATACCGGCAGGAAGAAGATCTCCCGGAAAATGCTGCGCCCCTTGAAATTCCGATTCAAAAGGATCGCAATGAACAGCGAAAATACAATGATAAGCGGCATATTCGTCAGCATGGTCTGGATCGAATTCAGGAAATTGGGAATGAATCGGATGTCCGTTAAAAAAGCCTTTTTGTAGTTTACAAGTCCGGCAAAATCGAACGTGAATGCACCCTTGATGTTCGGATCGCTGAAACTCAGGATCAAGGAAACGATGACCGGATAGATGAACAGAGCGATGCAGCCGAAAAGCCAGAAACCGATGAAAATAAAACCATTTCTTGCATTTTGTCTTTCAAAAGACGGTGTTTTTCTTCTCATTCTGTTTCTCCATTCTCGACAACGACATAATCCATGGATGGAATGGCATGGCCTTCGATCTCCGTGCTGTCGCCATAATTGATGTATATCCGGACACCGTTGTCATACGTGATCTTGACCACCTGATCGGTCAGATGCTGATGCTTCATCATCTTTGCGGATTGGATCCCCTTGAGGTTCTCCTTGAATTCATCATTCAATTCTTTCGAATAGGAAACCCATTGATCGATGTCGGAAGAAAAAATGATATTCATGTCGGTATATTTCAGCTTGGCGGCGCTCTCCTGGGTCAGAATGAAATCAGGCATGCTGCCGTATTCGATCCAGCTGAGTTTCGTCCGATCGATGTCGTATGACAGGTTGCCGATCCCGGTCGTATAATAGATGCTGCCGTGAAGCACCATTTGGAGAAAGGGGATATCCTTTCCGAACGACAGATATTTTGAACTGGAATCCGGCACATTGAAAAGACGGTACGCGTCCCCGTATAAATAGGAATTGGCGCCTTCCGCCGCGGAATAGCCGAATTGCCCGTTGGACAAGGAAAGCATGCTGTTCCACACGTCGGCCGTCTGCTTTTTGCTGATCGTTTTCTCGTAATATTCCTCGGAATAGATCGTTGTGCCGATCTTCTCAAAGGCGATCCCATCGATGCCGCTTTTCCGAAGGGATCCTTCCGCTGTCTTTAAAAAGCCGAGTGTATCGCGCGGATTGACATAGAATTTCGCGTTGTTCTTGTCGGACAATACCAGTTTTTCCATATTATGGATCGCATATTTCCGCGAAGCAAAGCCATTGACGCCTTCAAATGCCTCCACATAATCATCCACGAGAAACACTTGATATCCCAGGGATTTCGTAAAGGCCGTCAGCCGTTTCAGACCGGAATATCCGCCTGCGGATTCGCTGACTTTCGTATGGGAGGGGTTGATGCCGTATCCGTCTTTCTGCCATCCGTACAGCATGATGTGAACATTATCCATCCCGGCTTTCTTGATATCGGCCACTGCCTTTTCAATGTCGGAAAATTCGGTCATGTCCATCATGGAATCCCAGAGAATGCCCTTTTCCGTAACGGAACACAGAAAGTCAAAGCTGAAGGCATAGTCACTGTCGGGAACCACGGCCTGTCTGAGCAGATCATTCCGGATCAGATAATCGCGGTATCCGACAGCCATGCCGCTGTAATCGGCATCATCGCCGGTAAGAAAACCGTACTTGACTTCATAATCATTTTCAACGACATTTTTTCCCACATAGTAGATGTCCTGTCCATCCGGAGTTGTGTATGTATAACGCTTGCGGTAATAGAAGGAGGAATAGACCCGGTACATATCGATTCGATAGCCTGCAGGCGCAAACGTGATCCTCGCATTTTCATCGCCCCTGGTGATGATGCCGAAAAGTGCTTTTCCGGCATCTTTGATCCCGAAAACCGGAATCGAAGCGTTGTAAAGACCCGTATCCGCATTTTTCTGCGCCTGATCGATATTCGTATCATCGGGACTATATACGTTCCATGTTTTCAGCGCGGTATTCTCCTCATTCTCTTTAAACGGATACATCACGCCGCAGCCGTCCGGCAGAACGGCATATCCGTTATCGGCGTTATGAGACGTGCCGAACACGGGGAGCAAATCTACGGAAACCAGCTGGTAATCACCGTTCTCACGGATCCCGTCAAAGGGGATTATCGCGTCAAGCATGCCGTACTTCAGGGACAGATCGAGTGTGACCTGAATTGCCTCATTGTCGAAGTTGAACAGGAGCCGGACGGTATTGCCGGAAACGGAATAGGTCGTTTCCGTACCGAGATTGCCGGCCATATCCATGCCGCTGAAATCGGACGCGTCATTATAATAAATGTTCATCATGGTGTTATACAGCGTGCCCGATACGACACTGTCCGTATTTTCGTCGATTTTCGGCATGCCGTAGCTGAACCATTCCTGTCCGGTCGCTTTGTCTGCTATGCGCAAAACGGGACAGGTATCGCGCAGGGAAAGATAGATGGAAACCTTGTCATCCTGCAGTACCAGCTGTTCCTCCGCGGGTATAACGTCAAGGCGCTCGATGGCTCCCTGCCGAAACGCGGCAGTCTGTTCGGATCGATGCGAGGCAGCTTTATTGATGATCAGTGCCAGCGTGACGATAACGGCAGCGATGACAATCAATCGAACCAACCTCGTAACACGTTTTTTCATAGATCTCCCCTTCTGCACTCAACTGATCAGCGAGAGCCTTATTTCGAGCATAAGGCTTTGGATAAAGCATATGAATTGTACCGTCAAAAAGGCCAGCAGCAGGATCACGCACCAGATCAGCAGCATGCCGACAAGCCCCAGAACGCATAAGCCGACTGTCTGGAAAAAGCTCGTATTGTTCAGCGACAGGATGGTGTAGAACAAAAGGATCAGGATCCAGATGACTACCGCGGTATTCAGGAAACGATAGAGACCCGCTTCATAAGTGGAAAGGATATTCGAAAACAGCGCGATCGGCAGCGTCATTACAATATAGGGGTACAGGCAATACATGTTGGCGGTCATGAGTTCGAGGAATTTCATTTCGCCGCTGAGGATCGTGGTGATCGCGTAAATGCTGACGGTCCATGTCAGAATGGGGACGAGCATGATCCCGAGCTCAACAAGAAAGTTTGCATTCTGGGGAAGCACGCCGGCAAGGGGAAAATGGACGGCGTAAATGTTGATGATGCGGACGGCGATGAACAGAAGCAGCGTGAACAGCAATATGAGGACATGCCGCTTTTCGCGCTGTCTTTTCACGATCAGCAGCATATCGGACGGATTGAAAAAGGTCAGCAATATCAGTTCCAGGCTGTTCATTCGCGAATTACCTCCATTCCAGTATTTTCAAGCTGACTTTTGTTGCCTTCTTTTTCAGCAGGCCGAATAAAAGAAGGATCGCGATCACGATCAGCAGGCCGATCGCCACAACAAGCGCGAAATGGCCTCTGAAATAATCATGACGATACTCCGAAAAAGCGTCGCTGTACCCGACGGCATTGTTCCCGCGCTTATAATAAGACATCGCCTTTTCGTATTCGCCGTTTTTATATAAGGACTTGGCAAGGCCGCTCAGCGCGATTTCATAATTCTGATCGATATTCAGCACGGCATTCCAATGATCGCCGGCCTTGTCGTATTCCCCGTTATAATAGTATCGGAGAGCCGTGTGAACATTCCGGATGAAATTGGTTGCCTCCATGACCTGGATGTTATTGGATGTCTTGTCGAGAATATACAGCTTGCCCTCGTGATCCTCCACGATCGAGATGGGGCTGACGAAATGTCCCTGATTCGTGCCTTCCCCTCCGAAGACCGCCAGCAGATTCCCTTCCTGATCATATTGGTAGATCTGGCACGTGTTTTTTTCGAGGACGGAAACGATGCCGATATCATCCACGGCGATGTCAACAATATAGGGAGACTGGACGATCCCTAAGTCGTTAACGGAATTCTCGCAATATTCGCCATTCGGATAGATGTTGTTGCCGACACTGTTGATTTTTCGTATCTGATTGCTGTCGCTCAGTGCGACCGCATAAATAATGCCATCGTCCGAGATCAGGAAGTTGGAATATGGCTCCGGCTCCACTTTGATGATTTTCCGCTTCTGTTCCTTCGTGGCGAAGAGACGGATCAGAAGATTTTTGAAGCTGAACGTCACCTTGTTTGCCCCGACGAAGCCCATGAAAACATTGTCGGTATCGATGGAAAGGAACTGCTTGCCCTTGAGGGCATAAATCAGTTCTGTCGTATGGCTGTACGCTACCTTTTCGGGGTTGAACGAAAGGGTGTCGGAGAGCAGGTACGATTCCGGCTTGATGTATTTGCCCAGATACTTCCCCTGTGCATCAACATAAAGGATGCGGTTGTTTCCCGTATCCGCGATATACATTTCCCCGTTTTTCGTTGCGTAGATGCCGGATGGACCATTCAATGCATAATCATCGTTGCCGGCATATTCAAGGACCACATTGCCGTCCAGGGTGCATTTCAGGATCCTGTTGTTCCCCGTGTCGGCAATATACAGGTATTTTTCTCCATCATAAAAGAAATCCAGCGGCGCATTGAGGGTGCCGTACTTCCCGAACCAGGTATAAACGCCGGTCGTCATATAGGAAATCGGGATCGGCGCCTTTTCTCCATCACTGTCCAGATAATAGTCCGTATCGTTTTTGCTGTATGCGCCGGCCGTACTGAAACAGGACGCAACAAGCAGGATCGTGATACAGCACGCAACGGTTTTTTTGATATCCATCATAACTTGCTCCCCTATTATGTCTTGATACCGGAATGGACCATGGTCTGGATCACTTTTCTCTGCGCGATCGTAAAAATAAGGATCGTCGGCATTGTCATC
>CAZDPQ010000159.1:0-5556 GCA_964507305.1 uncultured Oscillospiraceae bacterium | reverse complement strand
CGTCCGGCGCGGCCAGCAGCGAGCAGCCGCCCGTCCCGGAGTCCGCGCCCATGCTCACGGATGCCCGCAGGAGGTATGCGTTGCAGGTGAATGCCCAGTTCCTGGCCTGCATTTCGATGATTTCCGGACGTTCTCCGCGCTGATGGGCTGGTACGAGGATGATGTCCGGCTGCTTTGACGCCATATGCGCGCAGTATTCGTTGAAGTAGAGATCGTAGCAGGTCAGAAAACCGATCCTTACCCCTTCGGCCACCGTGATCACGGGGGGATTGTAGTCGTATGTGTAGCCGGCGTCGAGTTTCTCGATGTGTTTTTCGAGGACCGGCAGATGCTGTTTGTGGTATTCGGCAAGGGCCGTGCCATCGCGGCCATACAGCGTGGTGGTGTTTCGGAGGCCTTGTTCGCTTTCTGTGATGAGGTTCACGGCGATCATGGCTTTGCAGCGGATGGCCGTTTTCCGGACTTCGTCCAGCAGGGGGCCGGTGTTTGTCCGGATGCTTTTCAGAAACTCGTCGTGATTTGGGTATATGCTTGGCGCGTTGCAGGCTTCGGGCAGCAGGATCAGGTCGAGGCTGCCATCGCACCCGGCCAGTTCATCGCGTATGAAGCGGGCGTAGCGGTCATATTCGTCCGGTGTTTTCGGGTAAGGCGGCTGAATGACATGCAGTTTCATTGTCGATCTCCTCCGCTTTGTGCCGCGCGGTCATCCACCTACGGCTTCGCGGGCCAGCGCAGCCCGCAGTTCGATGATTTTCGTTTCGATCATCCGGATCACCCGGATGAATTCGTCGTCCGGTTTTCCGGTCGGGTCCTCCAGGTTCCACTCTTCGCGGCGCCTGCCCGGCAGATAGGGGCATTCGACTTCGCAACCCATGGTCACGATGGTGTCGATGTCCGGGAGTTCGTCCAGCAGCTTGGGCCGCTGTTGTGCTTCCATGTCGATCCCATACAGCTGTTTCATCAGCCGGACCGCGTCCCGGTAGATCCGCGGCTTGAGCTTCGTTCCTGCCGAGTAGCTTTCAAAGACATCGGACGCCAGATGTCTGCCCAGTGCTTCGGCGATCTGGCTGCGGCAGGCGTTGTGGACACACAGGAATGCGATTTTCGGTTTGCTCATGGCGGGGCTTCCTTTCATTTACTTAAAGATACTTAGTATAGTTTGTAGTCTTTAACGCAGATGAGAGTTTAGTGCTTGTTCTTCTTTACTTCTATGACATCTCCATTTTACCAAAATGAATGGGAGCAATGTTAGGAAAATAGATTCTACTATGTAGATTTTTGTTGATTCAATGGTATAATTGTAGTTAATTAGGTACTGCTGAATAACTGCGCATTTTCATCAAGCAAGCGACGGTTGCTCAGCAGACAGTCGGTGGAAAAAGAGTAAGAGAATATCCCGGAGCCGTTTCTCCAGATTCATGACCAGAAATGTCATGTGGATGGAGACTTCGCTGCTGTTTTTCAATCGCTTTTTGACACGATTCAAGGTGTAGCAACGCTTGGCTTCATCGAATTTGCCTTCGACTGCGTTCCATTCTCCTGCTTCGGAGCGTTCCTGCCGTTCTGTTCATCGTACTCTTTCCTGTCCTTCGGAGGGTGGCCCAACTTCGGTCCATTCATATGGATCCCCAATTCCGTGCAGTATTGGTGGTTTCGGCGGTTCCGGTGGATCTTGTCTGCCAGGATCCGTTCCGGGTAAAACTCATGACGTTCCTTGTAACGCTTCTTCCGCAAGGTGTTTTGGGTTATTTAGCAGCCCCTATGTAAACGCCGCTTATATGAAATATCTTTGATAATAATTCTTATCTTTTTAATCTAATCTATGAGGCTAATTATAAACAATTTATGCAAGTTTTAAAATAGGCCAAATACTCAAACACTCAGAAATCAGCAAGGCATTTCAATGCGGAAAGATGGGTGGAAAACGACCTTCAGGAGCAACTAATTCAATCAAATGATGCCATACTAATTTTCTATCGCCCTATCAAGGTTTTTGGCCGATTATTTCATTAGAAAGACGGTCGAGACTTGACAGAGCAACTGACTTTTTTAATTTGCATTCCCAAATAACAATAACATTCCATCCAAGTTCTCTGAGGCGCGCATATGTTATCCTGTCACGTTCAACGTTGCGCGTTATTTTTTCCTTCCAGAAATCAGCGTTGTTTTTTGGCCACACAAAATACCGACATCCTTCGTGTTTGTGCCAAAAACAACCATTTACAAAAACAACGGTATGGTACTTTGGAAGGACAACATCCGGCTTCCCGGGTAATCTGGAATCATTTTTTCGATAACGGAAGCCCTTTGAGAACAGGTATTTCCTAACAATCTCTTCCGGTTTCGTCCCTTTATTTCTTATTTGGGACATATTATAGCTTCGCTGTTTTGGAGATAGCGCATCAGACATAGAAAAAACTCCCAATAGTAACCCGAACAACTCACGATTCCTTACGGGTTGCACAGTTCAGAAAAGAAGCCAATACTTTTATCTTTCAGATCACCAACTATGACACCACGATCCAAAAGACGATTCCCACATTCGCAACAGGTTTCCGGAAGGAGAGCACAATTGTGGCAAGCAGCCAGATTGAGCGACTCCGGTCCCTGGCCCAGTGATTGAATACATACAGGATCAGATGAACACCAATTTGCGTTTCTGATAGCATCACAGATTGTGTCTTCGATGTGTCCTTTTTCGCCCTGCCGAACCAGCCCACCCAGAGATCCTTCAGAATCTCCTGAGGCGGTATAAATCATTGCACCATACATTCCGTAGTCATTTGATGCTTTTTCGCAATACAACCTTTCTCTAATGGAAGAGCTACCATATCCACATTCAAAGCTGAGCTGATTAATAATAAGATGAGCAAAAGTATGAATCAGTAAAAACTCCGGGCGTAAATCTCCAGAGGAGTTCGCTCCGAACTTTGACTTTTTATATGAGTCTTGCAGATTCTTAATTCTTGATATAACAGCCGGGCGTTTTGCCCACTTCTCAAGTTTCTCCCGATTGAATTCGAAAAAGATTCCTTCACCTTGTACTTGGATTGCTGGCAACCAGTTTTCGTCGCCCACCCGTAGCATCTTCTCTTTCTCAGAGATAAGCATCCCATTGGGTTCAACCCGGGAAAAGCCAACAAATGCACGTGTTTCCTGAAGCTTGTGAACCAGCGAAATGCTCTTAAAATATTTACCAATCGCTGGGTCATAACAAGAAATGGGGTAGTTTTGGGAGAAAAATCTCTGAGCGTCGCTGCCGCTATCCTTTGTCAATACTTTATATTCTGCGAGTCTATATGCATCTTCGCTCATTTCTTCATTTACATCTGGAAGGGCATCAAGGCCCGCATCTCTTTTTAAAAAAGCTTCGTATAACTCATCCTGATCGACATGGTTTATCTCAGCAATCATAGTAATAAAGCTTTTATCGAATTCGCCATCGACACGATGGGACCTAATGGCGTCGAACCATTTATCAAGTATCGATAAGATTTTCTTTGATGCCTGTTCATCATCGGTCGGAATATAGATAGAACTTCGAGTATCGGCAAACCAAACATTGGTTGCTCCACGAATCACGATTTGTAAGTCTTCAGACTTGCAGTTGTGGGAATCTTCTTCATCTTCAGTTATGCCAAGCCAAGGTTGTGCGCCTTTACAGCGATATCCAATCCTACCGAGTGTTCCTGGGCGTTTAATGGAAGCAATGGATTTTTTTGCACCACAGGTACATTCGTAGAAAATCCCACTAAGTGATGCCGAAGCACCGCCTGTACTTCTTCTAATTTTGCATGTCTCAGGATTAAAAATGTGTTCACCATCTGAATGTAACCATTCAGCAACAGGAAGATCATCAATATGCCCATTGGGGCAGATGATAATGAAACGTTCCGGAATCATTTTCTTTTTGTAGCGATGGGTTGGATTACACACGCGGCCATTCTTCCATTGAGGGTATTTGCACTCGGGTTGTTGCTGATAATATGTTGTTTTCTCCATGTAGCCACACCACGGGCAATAATACCATGTGGGAAAACGTATAGTTGGTATCTTCAAGTAGCAGTTCTGAGGGTCGGCATTACTCTCCCTAAAATCCGGAGGCCAACGAAGTTCTTTTACTCCAAGACGCCGTTGCAAACGCTCATCTTTAATGATAAATGGGGTTGGATTATTGTATCTCCACATATCCAAGCCAGCAATCATGAGTGATTCATCGTTCGGAAATGGAACAATTGCACCTACTCCCCAAGGACCAATCAATGCATTTCTCCGCATGGGTTTGTTTGTAAAAGCCATTATCTATTCCTCCTTTCCAACATATCTACTGGGAAGAACTTCTGCTTCACAGGATGCATCTACGCTTCTCATAGAGGTGGGTGTTTCAATGCCTTGTTCACCCCACGCTTCATTGGGATGCGATCCGGCTGAATACATTAACGGTACGGGATCAGCGTATGACCAGTCTGGATTCATCTTTGGTTCCCATTTCTGTGGATTCCAATCCTCCCATTCATGCATAAATACTTCCATTGCTTTGATTGTTGCTTCAAGTTCATCTTCATCAACAGTATCTACACGATTTTCTATAATGCTTTGTACCCGTTCGTACATATCTTTGTCTGGTAACCGAGGCGGATCCTCATTGAAACTGTCAGGACTTTCCAAGCGCATCATTCCAATCATGATTGCGTGTAAAGCCCGGTCACGTACGGGTGCCGAGAACGGTGTTACACTTGTCGGTTCGACATTGCAGTAGACACGGGAATGATAGGAAATAAAATGCTCGTAGTGTGATTTGTCGCGGGGGCGTCCGGGGCGGTACAAGACAAAAACAACACCGGAGGCATCCTTGGCATTACGGCCTACTCGGCTGGTAGCTTGAATGTATTCAGATGTTGTTTTGGGTTGACCGGCTACTGTCATTAACCCGAGGCGGGGCACATCAAGGCCAACTGAAATCATGTTTGTAGCAAGGCAAATGTCAATAGGATGATCCTTTATTTTCCCTTCCTCATCTTTTTCACCGGGATAAGTGATCCCAAGATTTGCAAGGCTGGCTGTTACTTCGCTACCGGAAATACGGCTGGTTAACTCTTCATCCCGCCAAATATAACGCCTGTGATCTCTGTACTCTTCTTTGTTGGGATATCGCTTATCATCAAAGCGACGTTTGTACATAACATCCAAGTGTTGCTCAATATCTGCCCTTATCCACGTTGCAGCTTGGCCCAACTCACGGATACTGTTATAGTATCCAATATTTGTCCAGTAAGGGTCTCTATCGGATTCCTTCTCAACTGACATAGATTTGGCACCATATAACAGAGACGCAAACAGACGGATGGCGGAAGTCGCATCAGATGACGAGCCTGTAGCGAGTATTCCGACATACCGTCTTCCATTTTGCGTTTTATCTTCCTTTGCAAAGAAAGAATTACCTGCATCCAACCCGGATGGAGGGAACTGGAACACATCGTTTTTCCTACACCCATACAATGCATGGCATTGTTCTTTAGCACGACTAATTGTAGCAGTTGAAGCAATTATTTTGGG
>CAZDPQ010000158.1:0-5562 GCA_964507305.1 uncultured Oscillospiraceae bacterium | reverse complement strand
AAAATCCGGGAATTTATGATGATTTTTTCAGGGAAAAGTTCTTGACAAAACACACACGGGAAGACCGGCTTTATCGGTACCGAGACGGCTTCGCGGCTGAAGTACAAGGACAGGGCGAAGCGGATCAGGGGGCCGGGACTGGATCTCCTGGATGATTACCGGTGCGCGTTTGCCCGCTTCTGCCACAGCGAGAAGGGAAACGTCTGGGAGCTGATGGAACATACGGATCGGGAAAAATACAGGGAACTGGCGATCCGGCTGGCAAGCGAATGCCCGACCGGGAGATTGACCGCTGTTGATAAAACGGGGAAATGGATCGAGCCGGAATATGAGCCTTCGATCGAGGTCCTCGAGGACCCGGAAGAAGGGGTCAGCGCCGGATTGTTCGTGAAGGGGAATATTCCTGTCGAGTCGGAGGATGGGCAGGTCTATGAGATCCGCAGCAGGATGGTGCTGTGCCGCTGCGGAAGATCGAGGAACAAGCCCTTCTGCGACGCAGCGCACATTGCGGCACACTTTTCGGATGATATGGTCGATGATAATACTAAGGATGATTGAAAAGCCATAAATATACACGTAAATGAGAAATAATCTCAACAGACTATTGAAATTCCGCATGAAAACGGATATAATTGCATCGAAAGCAGGAAGAAGGGGGGATTTTCCATGCTTCTGCAATTTTCATTTAGAAACTTCAAATCATTCCGTGACAACACTACGCTGGATCTGACGGCAACGAAAATTTCCGAGTACGGACATCACATCATAGCCATTGGAAACGAAAAAATTCTTCCGGTCGCAGCCGTTTTCGGATCGAATGCCAGCGGAAAATCCAATGTTCATGAAGCTTTTCGCTATATGGCTGAATATGTTATCAGTTCATTTGGTTACGGCGGCGATGAGTCGGAAAAGAAGAACCGCAACGAAATTTTAAAACCGACACCGTTTCTGCTTGATGAAAAAAGCCGGGACTCCGAATCTTCCTTTGAAGTTTATTTCATTTCACCGGAAGAATCCGGGGCAAAATCATATCATTATGGTTTTTCGGTCGATCAGAGCGGAGTTTGTGAGGAATGGCTGAATGTGCGGCCGAAGACTGCCCGCGGTGATTTTAAAAGAGTTTTTTACAGGGATGGACAGAAGCTTGATTTGCCGGGTATTGCGGCAAAGAGCCAGGAAAATCTGCAAATCGCTCTGGAGAAAGAGGTGCTTCTTGTTTCGCTTGGCGCGAAACTCAAGATCGAGAAACTGAAGTTGATTCGTGACTGGTTTTTACAATTGGAATTTGCAGACTTCGGCTGCCCGGTAGAGAATTTCTTTTTATCAAGAATGCTGCCGGATCATTTTGCGGAAAGCAAGGAAATACAAAATAAGGTCGTGCGGTACTTTTCGGCATTTGATTCGTCCATTATCGGATTTCAAATTAAAGCGGTTGAGAGAGGCGATGAGAAAAAGACACAGGAATTGAGCATTGACGCTCTTCATAAGATGATCGGTTCGGATGAAGCAACGGCGATCCCGTTGCAGCTGGAATCGGCAGGCACACTGAAAATGTTCGCTTTGTATCCTCTGCTGCAGGAAGTACTGGAGAAGGGCAGCGTTCTGTTTGTCGATGAGCTCAATGCGCGGCTCCATCCACTGCTTGTCCGTACGTTTATCATTACCTTCCTCAATCCGGAAACCAATCCGAATCATGCGCAGCTGGTATTTACGACGCATGACGCCTGGCAGCTGAACAACAATATCCTGCGCCGGGATGAAGTCTGGTTTACCGAAAAGGAGGATACCGGCGTTTCGACCCTTTACTCCCTTGCAGACTTTGTCGATGAAGATGGCGTCAAGATCCGCAAGGATGAAAATTATGAGAAGAATTACCTGCTCGGGAAATACGGTGCCATTCCAAGTATGAAGGGCTTTGACATGTTCAAGGGGGATCAGGCATGACGGATCGGTCAGGGAAGAGGAAACCCCGAGATCGGTTTATCGGACACCGGAAGCCCGAATTAGGATATTATCTGATTGTCACAGATACCGAAAAAACCGAGCAGAATTATTTGCATGGCTTGCGGAATTCCATTCCAAAAGAACTGCAGGGCAGAATTGTGATAAAAGTTTGCAAAGCGAAAACGGAAGAGCTTGTCAGCGATGCCATCAATATAGCTTCGCTGCATCCTCAATACTGTGAACCATGGATTGTGTTTGACAGAGATCAGGTAACCGGATTCGATGAGATCATCTCGGCTGCACGGAAATACGGGATCCATACCGGTTGGTCCAACCCGTGCATTGAAATCTGGTTTCATGCATATTTCGGCGGAATGCCCTCCTGTCAGGACTCCATGACATGCTGCAGAGGATTTGAAAAGAAATATTTGCAGGCAACACAGCAGGAATACAAGAAAGATGATGCTGCCATATACGCAAAGCTCTGCCGGTATGGTGATGAAGAAGAAGCAATTTCGATTGCGGTGCGAAAACTGGAGGAACATGAGAATAGCGGCAAAGTGAAACCATCGGAACTGTGCCCCGGTACGACGCTGCATCAATTGATCAGCGAGATCAACGAGAGGTGGATGTAATGTTCCTTTGCCCGATCTGCGGATCCCGTTTTGAACTTCCGGTCTGCGCGTCGTGCGGGAATGAGATCGGCAGGTCGAACAATGTCTGGCAATTGTCCGATATGCCGGATCGCGTGACCGACGGAGACGGGGACAAGTATATCGGGTATGAGCATATCGGGGAGCAGTATTCCGGCAGCCGGAAATACCGGATGGAAGAAAGGGATGTCCTGTTTGCCGAAGCGGTGGCAAAACGGACGGGGGATGGCATCTTCCTGGATCTGGCCTGCGGAGACGGCTGCTTCACGGTGCCCTGCGCGTCGTTCGGAACGAAAATCATCGCCGGCGATATTTCGAACCGGATGCTGGCCATCCTTCAGCAGAAGGCGGAATGTAATCGCATTTCCCTGAACCGGGTGACGCTTTGCCGCATGAACGCTCTGGATATTCCGCTGGCCGACGAAAGTGTGGATACGGTCGTTGCGAACAGCGTGCTGCACCTGATCTCCAATCCGGAAAAGGTGCTGCGCGAGATCTATCGCATACTGAAGAAGGGCGGCGCTCTGATCTGCAAAGACGACCGTCCCGGGAAAAATGCGGGGAATGATCCGGACAACGCAACATACAACGAAATCGTCCGGGCCATGTATTCCGTCTATTGGGCGAAGCTGAAAGAATTTCGGATCGAACCGCGGAAGTACAACTGGACGTTCGACCGCGCGGATGCCTGCACCAGGCTGTTTGCGGATCGGTCGGAAATGCGGATCGAACGCGGGAACCGGTATGAAATCCCGCTGAAGGATGGTTTTCTGCCGCGGTTTGCGGGCCGCGGATTTTCCGAAGGCCGATGTGCCGGAAGAGCTGCACAGCCGGATCATGGATGAGCTGATGTCGGATTTCGCACATCAGTACGGCGGGGATTTTGCGGATATCTCTTTCAAAGGCACGGAAGAGGATCTGCAGATTACCTTTTACCGGAAATAGTCTCGAGAGTTGTATGTTAACGAGGAAAGCGGGAAGCAGTATGCCTTCCATTTCCATCTCACCCGATCACAGGGGAAATGGCAGATCGATTCTATGGTACAATTGTAAATAGTAAGCGCAGCGACGGAATGGATGCCGGAATCCGACTGCCGGCTGATTCGTACAGCTCCTTGTGGAGGGCCTATGCGGACGATTGTTTCTTTGTTTCTGATTGTGATCCTCGGACTTTTTTCAGCAGGCTGCAGCAGAACCCATGATCCTTCTCCTTCTGTATCCGTGACCGCGCCGACCCCATCCCTGACGGCAACACCGACTCTTCCGGATCCGACGGCAACACCGGTGCTGCAGGCAACGCCCACCCCGGAGATGATCGGCCCGGACGCCTGGGCATTGTCCCCGGGAGACGAGGAGATTCTTGCAGAGACGGAGTTGATGGAGAACAATCTGCTTTACGCTGAAAAAGGTGGATTCCATACAACCGTATATAAAAGAAACCTTCAGTCAGGCAGCCGGGAAAACCTATATGAATTCGACGAAAACCTGGAAGTGGAAGATTCAGAAAACCACTGGCTCAGTCTGCCGCCGGAGATTTCCCTTTCTCCGGATAAGAAGATCCTGGCGTTCATCGACAAGGAAGGGCTCAAGACATTCCATTTACAGACGAAAGAGATTAAAACATTGATACGGATGTTCTCGGACAGACTGCCGGATTCAGAGCTTTCCCCCGGAGCATCGGATCTTTCTTCGGAAATCCCCCCGAAATGGTCGGTGCCTTCCTTGAATGAATATGCATTTTACCTGTTAATGCCTTCATGGTCCCCGAACGGGAAATATATCGGTTTTCACGAAGTGGAATATGAAGGATCCTGTCTGGGTATGGTCCATTTCGAAACAGGCACTTATATCGAGGGTATCGCCTATGCGCCCATCACAAGTTTTCGCTGGGCTCAGACCGGAGACTCCTATGTCATTGCGTCTTCTTCGGAACAGGATATGGGACCTAATGGCTTGTTTGTTTCGAATCAGGGCAATGGGAAGGAGATCAGGGAAATTTCCGCAGAGTTCGAGGAGATCGATTCGCTGAGCTGCCTGGATGCCTGCTATTCTCCGGATGGAAAAGATATAGCTTTTGTGTATGATTCCTGGCTGATAGGCGAAGAATCTTTCATGGGCCTTGCCGTTTCGACGACGGAAGGGAAGGATCTGACCAGGCTGATAGAGGGGAAATCGCTTTATGATCCATTCTACGACAGCACGGGTCAGTTTATCTATTGCTTCCAGAAGAAAGAAAACAGGGATGTTCTTGTCCGATATGATCTGCAGAAGAACCAAACAGCGGATGTGATCGTTATGCCGGAAGATTACAGCATTCATGATGATGCGCAATGGACAAAAGAAGGTTATCTGATGCTTTCGGTCCTGGTGGGCAATAAAAATAATGACAGTGCCCCATATTGTTCCCGTTTCGTAATCCTTGATCTTGAAAACAGCAGGGTGATTTATGCAGGACCGCTTCTGGGCCGGCACATCAAGTACGACAGCCTTCTTCATTGAAAACGGATTTGGTACCTGAATTTTCGTTGAAGCTGAAACATGAGAAAGGAATAGGCAAAGTGGATTATCAGAAATTACTGGACTGCAGTGATCCCTGGCTGAAATACGCGATTTTGCTGAACCTGTGCGGCGAACCGGAAGAAACGCTTTCCGGACACAAGAATCAGGCTTTGGCGGACACCCGGATCCAAAGCTTCCTAATAGATATTGCAAATTTTCACGGCATGCCTGTGACAAGCCACAAAAACCCGGATTTGCCGGTCCAGAAGCTGCTTTTTCTGTTGGACCTGGGATTTGGCATGGATATTCCGGAAATAGAAGCGGCAGTCGGTGAAATACGGAAGCATCAGGATGAACAAGGCGTCTACCAGTCCATTACCAATGTACCGAAGCATTTTGGAGGCGCGGGGGTGGATGTATACAGATGGTGCCGGTGTGATGCCCCGCTGTTGCTGCATGCACTCCT
>CAZDPQ010000157.1:0-5593 GCA_964507305.1 uncultured Oscillospiraceae bacterium | reverse complement strand
AGAAAGACATCCTCCGCTTCATCGACGAATACGATGACATGCAGCTGCTGAATGTGAGACACTGACCCCTCAGCGAGTCGTCAGGCTGAACAATTTACGCGTATCGAGCAGCACGACGCGACCGCGCGTCAGACGGACCAGTCCGTCTTTTTCGAACGCCTTCAGCGTCCGGCTGACGACCTCGCGCGCGGTGCCGATGTTTCTTGCAATCGTCTCGTGCGTGATCACCAGCTCCCGGGCATCGTCAAGCCCGGACTGCTCCATCAGGAATTCCGCGATCCGGTTGGGGATGCTCTCAAATGCCGCCTGCTCGAGGATCAGAACCGTTTCGGAAAAGCGGTCGACCATCAGATTCATCGTAAAGTCCTTGACCGCGCTGTTCTCTGTGTTGAGGCGGATGAAAATGGATTGCGGGACCACAAACATCGAAGAGTCCCGCTCCGCCTCGATGAAGATCTGGAACCGCGCGCCCTTGAGCATGCAGGAGGCGGTCATGACACAGACCTCTCCGGGCAGCAGCCTGTACAGCGTGATCTCGCGGCCGTCGTCCGAGGAGACATACGCCCGCATCCGGCCTTCCATGAGCAGGATCATGCCGCTGCACTCATCGCTTCCGCGCAGGAACTGGGTGCCCTGAGGGATCTTCGAGTGCTGGATGCCCGCGCGCACCAGATCCCGCTGCGTTTCGTCCAGCTCATCCCAGAAAGGGATGCGGTGCTCCACGAACCAGATCTGTCCTTCGCTCAATTCCGCCACGGCTGCCTCCTCCCTATCGCCTCTGATGATGCCATTCCGGCGTTCTGACGTCCTGGACGAAATGGACGCGCAGGACCTGCCGGGGCTGTCCCGGCGCGGCATGGACGAATTCCATCCCGTTTCCGCTCTGCATCCGGTATGCTTCGACCTGCCGGTGCGGCGCGCGGAAAATCTCTTTTCCCCCGCAGACGACGACAAAATGCCGTCCGGAGATATTCATGACCGCGTCCCGGCCGATGACCGCCTGCGGTCCTCCGTCCGAAGACAGCGACGCGTCCGCGATGATCCTCCTGTGGACATAATCCATCGAATCCTTGTCCATCCGCCGCTCACCTCGACGCAAGGATCGCTTCGATCTCTTCGGGTTCGCGCGGGATCTCCGCCGACAGAATCTCGCACCCGTCCTTCGTGATCAGGACATCGTCTTCGATGCGCAGACCCGCGTGCCATTCAGGAATATAGATCCCCGGCTCGACCGTTACGACCATGCCCTCTGCGAGCACCCTGTCGCGGCCGGTGATGTCATGCACGTCGAATCCGAGCGGATGGGACACATTGTGCCAGTAGTACCGGTCGATCTCCTCCGCGGAATACAGGACGCCGAGCCTGAGCAGCGAGGCGGCGGCCTGCTTCCGGCACGCCAGGTTGATGTCGCGGATAAGCACGCCCGGACGAAGGAGCCGAAACGCCACTTCCTGGCATTCGCGCACCGCCCTGTAAACCTCGAGCTGCCGCGGGCTGAATCTGCCGCTGACCGGGAAAGCCCTGGAGATGTCGGCGCACAGGCCGCCCCAGGATGCCCCGACATCCAGGAGGACCATGTCGTCCGGCTGCAGGACAGCGTCCAGCTGGGGGTAATGCAGATAGTTGAAATTGTCACCGGCCGCCACGATCGAGTCGAACGCCGGCTGGCCTGCCCCGCGGATCGCCAGTTCATGGGCAAATTCGGCCGCAAGTTCGTACTCGGCCATCCCGGGCGCAGCGGTCCGGTAGATCCGCTCGATCCCCTGGGCCGTGATCCGGATGGCCTCGCGCAGCATCGCAATCTCGTAGGGGCTCTTGACGGCGCGAAGCTCGGAAAACACCGGGAACAGGTCGCCGATCTTCATCCCCCGGCATTGTTCCCCGACCAGCTTGGTGAACCAGAGATTCGAATCCGGAGCGGCATTCCCGTCGATCCAGACCGAACCCGTCCAGCCGTCCAGCTGCTTCTGGACGATGGCGTCGAGCCCTTCGGAAAAGGAAACGTCATAGATCCCTGACCGTGCCGCCGCTTCGTCCCGCGTCAGCCTCTTCCCCGTCCACCGTTCCGCATGCGCGTCGTACGAACGGATGCACAGGACCAGCCGGACGATCCGGCCGCCGGTCTTGACGATGACAAGCGCCGAACCCTCTTGACCGATCCCGGTCAGATAATAGAAATTCCGGTTCGCGAAATAGGGGTAATCCGCATCGGCCGACCGGCGGCGCGGGGTGCCGGAAAACAGGACGCACAGCGCGTTGTCTTCAAGCTTTTCAAAAAATCTTCTGCGGTTTTCGCTGAAAAAACCGGGATTTGACGGTATCGATGCTTTTCCCATATTCCCTCCGGCGATTGGTTTTCTTTCATTATACCCCACCCGGCGCATTTTCAGAATCTTTTGCCTGAATCGCACCGTATCGTTTTACATTTTGCCGCAGATAAAATATAATAGCTTATATCAAATGGTCAGGCGGATGATCCATGCAGCTGAACGGCGACATGAAGATTTCCGATTCCGCAGCGGCGGAATTGGCTGAACTCGAACGCATTCTTGAAGAGGAGCTGTCGAAAGGAAATCCCTTTATCACACGGGAATCCCTGAGGATCCTGAGGGGAGGCGGCAAACGGCTGCGCCCCCTGCTGACGATCCTTTTCGCTTCGGCGGGCGGCGGCTGCGACCGTCAGCGCGTCCTCTACACCGCCGCAGCGATCGAGACGCTGCACATGGCGACGCTCGTGCATGACGACACGATCGACAACGCGTCCCACCGCAGAGGGGTCGAGACGACGTTCCGACGGCACGGCATCCATACTGCCATCTATACCGGCGACTGGATGCTCCTGCGGTCCCTCCAGATCCTCGCGAAGGCCGGGGAGCAGGATTCCGTGACGATCGGCCTCCTCAACACGCTCGCGGACGGCATGGAGCGGATCTGTGCGGGCGAGATCGACCAATATGTCGGGAGAGGACGGATACCCGGGGTCCGGAAGTATTTCGAGCGCGTCAGAGGCAAGACCGCGGCGATGTTCGCGGCGGCCTGCGCGGCGGGCGCGCGGGCGTCCGGCGCAACGGAGGAAGACATACGGCGGGCTCTCGCGTTCGGCGAGGATTTCGGGATCGCGTTCCAGATCCGCGATGATCTGATGGATATGGAGAGTACGGGGGCAAAATCCGGCAAGCCGGTCGAGCATGACCTGCGCGAGGGGATTATCACGCTCCCCGTGATCCTGGCATGCGGCAGGTCTCCCCGTTTCCGTGACGATCTGCGGGCTTTCCTGCAGGATCCGCGGCACGCTTCCGTGTCCGGCATCCTCCGCGAAGCGGCCGCTCTCGGCGGCCCGCAGCTGGCCCGGGCGCAGTGCATGATCTATATCGACAGATGCTATGACTATATCGGCGGCATGCCGCCGGGCCGTGCGGCGGAGGACCTGCGCGGGCTGGTCTCCGCCGTGTTCCGGGAGATCCGGGAGCCCCTCGGCGGTCCGGCGGATGCATGACAGGAGGTTGTACCATGATATTCCGTGACATTTTCGACATCGTGCCCTTTCCCTACTGGGTTACCGTCCTTGGCCTCACGGCTGCCTATCTGCTGTGGATGGCTTTGGAGCTCATCATCGCGGGCGCCCGGGTCCGCAGGCTCCGCAGGCGTTTGTCCGGGATCGAGTCCGGCATCCTGCAGCATCAGGGCTGCCAGATCGAGAATCTCCCGCTGATCAGCAGCGTTTTTGACGCAGCTTCCCCGGGGATCGGCCATGCCTATTCCGTCATGATGGACGCGGCCGCCGATTATTACCAGAAGAAATGGATCCCCGATCCCGCGGAATACATCCACCTGTCCGCGATTTCCGAGCCCGGTATATCGCGTTTTCTTCAGAGACGCCGGCATTTCCTTTACGCCATCCTCGGCCTGCTGCTCACGCTCGGCCTCTTCGCCGCGGCATTCGTCCTGTTCACCGACAGCAGCTACGTCGTCCCGGCATCCGCCCTGGCAGCCTTCCCCTTCGTGATCGCCCTCTTTTTCCTGCCTTTCACCGCGTACCGAGTTTTCCAATGGAATGTCACGCTCGCCAAAGCATTTTCCGGTGTCCACAAGGCTCTGGAACGCAGGCTTCCCGTTTTCAGCGAGAACAAGGGCGTCTCTCTCCTCATATCGCAGTTCATCGATTATGACCGAAGCATGTCCGGCGCGGTCGAGACCCTGACGGACAAGATCGACCGTTTCGCCATGGACGGCCTGGTCACCGCCGTGACTTCGAGCATCGAAGGCACCCTCCGCGAGGCGGTGTTCCCTTCGATCGAGCGGGCGAATGACGCGATCCTCGCGCTCTCCAGGGACCTTGCCGTCCGCCAGGATGAAGGGATGAAAACGCTTGCGCTCGGTTTCACCACCGCTCTGACTACGGAGCTTGCCTATCATCTCAAGCCGTTTTTCGACCAGATCGGCGAGGTCTCCCAGACCATTCTCGATTCTAAAAAATATCTGGGCGTCATTTCCCAGACGATCAACATCTACAAGCAGAACGCGCAGGAGCTGCACAGCCTGACCGCCCAGACCCTGAAGGACTATGCCGAGTCGCGCAAGACGTTCTCCGCCGATGTGTCCGACATGGCCGGTTCGCTCAAGGCTTTCAGCAGTTTCACCGCCGATTATTCTGCCAAGGTCGGCGCCGATGTCGCGAAACTCGAGGAGAGCATCGGGCTGCTGAGCGGTAAGATCGATGAAAACAGCAAGGCTCTGGCGGTCATGCTGGATGCCATTTTCGTCGAGGCCCGCAATGCGGAGGAAAGCGCCGGCACCGCCCAGGCGAATGCCCGAGCCTGCGTGGATTCCATGCAGCAGCAGATCGCGGGGCATATCGCCGATATGGCGCGGGTGTCGGGCGAGCTTACCGAACGGCTTCAGAAAGTCGGCATCGACATGTCCGACAGCCTGGCGTCCGCCGGGAAGGGTTTGTCCGATGCCGGCATGGAACTGAACGGCCAGCTGGCCGGCACCGGCAGGGAGCTCAGCGAAAATATGTCCCGGGCCGGCGGCGACCTGGCCAAAGCCTTGTCCGACAGCAGCCGCGAGCTTTCGGACGGCCTGTCGGCCAGGACGAAGGATCTGCTCGACGGCGTTTCCCGCTCCATGGATGATTTTTTCCGCAGGCAGGACGAGGCCGCGGCCGAACAGCACAAAAAGCAGATCCTTCAGCTTTCCGGTCTCCTGTCCTCCATGGAGGAGTCGGCCGAGGTCATCCGCAGCAGCACGGCGCAAATCAAGGCCTCTTTCGACGAACTCGAGGAGGCCCGTGCCCGCGAGGCCGAAGCCAGGCAGAAGAAATCGATTTTCCGGCGCTGACCCCATCCCCCGCAGGCCTTGCCTGCAGGCCGCCGGAACAGCCGGATCCCATGCGGACAGGCATTCCCGTCCGTATTGACAGCCCCTCTCTTCAATGGTAATATTGCTGTCGGAGAGATGGCTGAGAGGTCTAAGGCGTTCGATTCGAAATCGAAAGTACCTTTGCCGGTACCGCAGGTTCAAATCCTGTTCTCTCCGCCAAATCAAATACCATCTATTGATAAAAGGAATTTTGTCAGCAGGTGGTTTTTTG
>CAZDPQ010000156.1:0-5597 GCA_964507305.1 uncultured Oscillospiraceae bacterium | reverse complement strand
TGCAGGGAAAGGGGCACGTCCGGCACCTCTTCTGCCTCCACTCCGATGACCCGCGCGGTCGACCACGCGCTCTCGTTGCCCCAGTCGTCGGCCGCTGCCGCCCAGTACTTGTACGAATAACCGGGCCGGACATCATTGTCGTAATAAACAAGATCGACCCGGGACTCCGATGAGGGGCTCAGGATCATGCGCGCTTTCCCCACCCGCACGGTGCGGTCCCGCATCTTCGAATCCGCGGCTTCGACCGCGACCTGACCGATCTTCGACGGAGTGCCGAAGCTTCCGGCCCCGAAGGCTTCGGCCCGGTACAGGACGATGGACGAGGTGTCGTCCGTCGCCTTCGTGATGGGCAGGATGACACCGTCGGCGCCGCGGTTGAGGCTTGTGATTTTACCGTAGAACGCGTCGCCGCGCTTCATGGTGCCGGAGGTGCTTCCGGACAGCAGCGGCTGGTCCAGGGAAGGCGTTCCGGGAGGCGTGACCTTGTAGACGGTGATGCCGAGTTCGTCGGAATACGCGCTCAGTCGTCCGAAAATGTCGAGTGATTGGATCCGGTATGCGGCGGATTCGTTGTCGGCGAGGTCATGCTCCTCGAAGAAAACCGGGGCTTCGAAGAAAACGCCTGTTTCGTCAAGGGCATAGGAAATCGCGACCGGCACGGAGGTGATGCGCTTGAAGTTTTTCTCTCCGGCTTTCTTGCGCTCGATATGGTAGCCTGCGATCAGGGACTTGTCCGTCTCATCCGACGGTGCCTGCCAGCGCAGGGACACCGTCCCGTCGACGCCATAACCGTCCAGCCCCTCCGGCTTTCCGGCCAGGGTCTCCTGCCCGGTGACGATGCCGACCGATGCGCTCAGGCCGTCGGCCGCGTCGAGCCTGTAGGTCACGGCCGTCCCGTCCGGCAGATCCAGTGCGGACAGATCATCCCGGAAGCTCAGCCCGGCATCTTCCGCGAAAGCAAGATCCGTGAAGGCCTTGGACAGGATCCCCTGCCGTGCCTCCAGGATCTCGCCGACCGCCGCGGCTTTTGCGGCCCCGCCGGCCTGCCCCGCGAGGACGTCGAGCGGCCGGGTCACGGAAAAGGGAAGGAGGCTCATGGCCGAAAGGTTCAGGATCTTCGCCGAGGAAAACGCGTACGACTCCGCCGTCCGGATCTTGCCGGTCTGCAGGGTCAGCGACTGGACCGCGTCGGTGGCCGGCAGCTTTTCGGCGGCGGTCCCGGGCACGGTCAGGAATTGCTTCTTGAGAAAACTGAAATCCGTCAGGCCGCCGACCCGCTCGCGGCGGTCGTTCGGCGTGCCGCCCGCATACGCCAGCCCGGCGAACTCCCCGGCGGAGCCGATCCCGATCACGGCCATTTTCTCACTCGTCAGAGCTGCCGAGTCGAACATCTCGGTCATCATCTGCGCGTATTCGGCTTTGGGATCCAGACTGGCCGTGCGGAAAGAACCGGTCGCCAGTGCACTTGCGATCTGCTGCGTCTGATCCCCGATGATCCGGTAAAGGGTGTAGCCCTGATCCGGGATCCAGGTGCCGTGCGGCGTCCAGCGGAGGAGGGCCGCCCGGTCCGCGGTCCAGACGCCGCGCATGTCGATCTGCGGGTCCAGCACCGTGATGTCGGCAGCCGAAGGAGCAAGCAGCCCGTCGATCTTGTCCCGGATGGCGGTAAGATCCGCCGCGGACTGCCCCGCAGCCAGCAGAACCTCGGAAGATGCCGCCGCGCCGTTCGCGGCGCAAAGGGCGGCGTCGGCCTCCGCTTCGGCGATCAGAGCTTCCGCGTCGCCGCGCAGCTTCCGCAGGCTGCTCAGGGAAAGCCGGGAATCCACCGCGTCGGTCAGTTTTTCCGCGGAAAGAAGCTCCTGCCGCAGCGTCGCATCGTCGACCAGGTACCCGATCTCCGGATCCGCCGTGTTCAGAAGATCCGAGAGGCTGGCAGGAGGCGGCGCACCCGGATCCGTCAGGATGAACGGGCGGGTGTACCGGATGCTGACCTCCGGCTGGCGGTCGATGCCGGGGAACACCCCGGTCAGGTACATGACCAGCAGCGCGATGACAAGGACGACGGGAACGACGATCAGAAGGATCTTCTTCGCTTTCATATTGACCTCCCGGACGGTAGGATCCGCAGATGGCGGCGAATTCGAATCATTAACAATTATACTATAATCAAACTTATAATTCGCCGAATTTTCAACAAAAATACACAAGCATTATCGTTTTTTCTATTTATGGCCCCTTTTCGAATACGATATAATAGGATCATGCCTTTATCGTTTCAGCCGATCATCGACGACCGTTCGGAATGCCTGATCCTGGGATCCCTGCCCAGCGTGATCTCCCTGAAGGAGCGGCACTATTATGCCAACCCGCACAACCAATTCTGGGAGATCCTGTACTCAGTGTTCGGAGAAGAAATGCCCACAGATTTCGGCGAACGGTACCGCTTCCTCCTCAGGCACCATCTGGCCTTGTGGGATGTGGTGAAAAGCGCCGATCGGAAGGGAAGCCTGGACAGCTCGATCCGGAGCGTGGTCCCGAACGATATCCCCGGATTGCTCGCGGAGCACCCGGAGATCCGGAAGATCATCCTGTCCGGCGCGGCATCCGAGCGTTATTTTATGAAATATTTCGGCTTTTTAAGCGAACGGTATGAATGCCGGCGGGTCCCGTCGCCCAGCCCGATCCCCGGCAGAAATGTCCGGACGCTCGATGAAAAGAAGGCGGAGTGGAGTAAAGCGCTGCGCTGACCACGAAAGGAGATCCAAAACCATGGCGATCCGTTTTCCCGGAAGCACTAAAACGATCCTGACAGTCCTGTACGCCGCCCTTGCGGTGACGGTGGTGTCGATGGTCCTGCTCATCGCGCTGCCGGAGAAAAATCCGGACGTCACGTCTTCCTCCATCCTGAGCTCCTCCGGAAGCGCCGGTTCGGACTCCGGGCAGCCCTCATCCGCGGACGGGAGCACGAACGAGTCCTCCGGTCAGGGAACCTCCGGATCGCAGACCTCCTCCGCGAACACATCCGCCGGTTCTTCCGCGAACACATCCGCCGGTCCTTCCTCCGCGGGAATATCCGGTGGCCTTTCGGGATTATCCTCCACAGCCCAGTCCGTGTTTTCCGAAAGCATTTCCCAGCCGGACACCGTCTGGCGCACCGCCGGCCCCGGAAGCGGCGCGGACGCCGATATCCGCGTCAGCTTCGGTGAAAAGGATTTCACCCTGACCCCGTATCTGAAAAAATTCGACATGTTCGCCGCCACATGGGCATGGCAGAACCTCGCCGGCGGCAGCAATTTCTTCAGCAGCGACGCACTCGGCACGATCCCCTCGATCGCCAAGCTCCGCCCCGAAAGCATCCGGACGGACCTTTTCATGGGCTACGGCGGGATCGGCCGCCCGATCGCGAACTCCGCGACCCTCAAGGGCACGACAGCCGCTGAATTTACCTTTGTCAAAGAACTGACGTCCCGCTGGAAGGACAGCGGGATCCGCGGGAACATCGCTTATTTTGCCAATCCGGTCTATTCCGGCGGCGGCGCGGATGGGGACCGGTGGAAAACCAAGCCGGACGAAACCAAATGGAATGAGGTTTGTTACAACATCGCCAAATATTTAAAAGACAACGATATCAACGTGATGACCCACGAGATCTGGAACGAGCCGGATTTCTACTCAACATCGCCCCAGACAGACGGCGTCTTCTTCTCCGGCAGCTGGCAGGATTATATCGACACCTACATCGCCGGCGCGACCGGCATCCGCGCGGCGGATAAAGACGCGATCGTCGGCGGCGTGTCGGCTGCGTGGATCAAACGGCTGGCGTCGGACGGGCGTTACGCCAATTTCCTGAATCAGGTCAAAGCGGCCGGCGCCCCGCTTGATTTCGTTTCCTGGCATTACTATGGTTACTACGGGAAATTCGACGGAAACACATCGTCGGACGCCGACCTCGACACCTATATCACTGCCGCGCGCGGAGGCCTTTCCGGCGACAGCGCGTTCAGCACGGTCCAGCAGCACCTGAACGAATTCAACGTGACGATCCAGAGCTTCATCTACCAGTCCTATGACATGACCCAGTCGATCTTCGACGTGTTCCAGCGCCTGCTTTCGGCCACGGACATCACGCGCATCTCCTGGGCTGCGCCGCTCGAGCAGTCGAACACCACACCTGTACTCAGCCTCATCAATCCGGTGACGTTCAAGCGCTATCCGTCCTTCCATACGATCTGGATGTATGCCCGCCTTCCGGTGGAACGCGTCCACACCGCCAACACGACGGACGGCGTGGAGATCCTCGCGGCGCGGGATGGCGGGAGAGCCGGGGTGATCCTGTACGACACCGCTAACCAGACGCAGGATGTCGAGCTGTCCCTTGAGGGGATCGGCATGGACCGGTACGACGTGACCGTCTACAGCATCGACAAAGACAATCCCGTATCCGACCCTCTGTCCGACGAACCCCGGATGCTGGCCCAATACAATGACCGGACGGCGTCCGATGTGTTTTACAATATCACCGTGCCCAAGGAAGGCGCCGTGTACATCGAAATCAATTCCCGCAGCGAAGGGGCCGCGCTGGACTATAAGAGCAAATATTCGTCCAAAGTCGTACGCAAGGATTACTGGTACCCGCAGCGGGGCGACAATTACGCGTTCGCCGACATCCACATGAACAGCATGTCCGCCTACGTCGGAAGCGGTTTCGCGAAAGAGGGGCTCGGTTCCGCGTGTTCCGTGACCCTGGAGAACATGAAGGGCGAGTCGTTCAATGTCCGGTATGAGACAGTAGGCTCTCCGTCGAAGAAATCCGGCGCGTCGATGCTGGGCGTTAAAGTCGATTATGAGGTGAACGGAAGCTACACCAAGAGCGTATATTTTTATATCGATAGTATCAATGGCTCGGCGACGATCCCGCTCGGAACGAAAAAGGCGGCGGACCAGTCGGTCTCCATGGGCTCCGGCAAAGGTTCCTATGCGCTCGCGCTGGATACCTACGCGCCGTCCGGCTGGAATGGCCGGGTGCAGATCGCCTTTGTCGTGAACGATATCGGTCGAAATAACGGGGCAATCTTTTACATCCGGTAATGTAACCGCGTCGTTTTATGATAAAATCAAACTAATGGCAGGCAAACCTGCCGCCGCATTGAAAACCGGCCGCAAATGCCATCCTATGACAGATCGGCGGTCTGTTTTGCGGCGGTCGAGCTTATGCTTTTTTCATTTGCATGCTTACCGGTTTTCCCGAGCCATCGCTGACTTGCCATGGAAGCCGGCCCGATGCTTTTTATGCTGACCGCTTTACGAGGGTCCGGCCCGGTCCGACAGAATGAAAGGCATGATGTATGAAGGTCCTTATTAAAAAACAGATAGCCGGCCTTATCAGCTTTCTGATCATGCTTTCGGCAGGGCTGTACTTCCCGAATGCCGCCCTGGCAGAAGACAGCTACACAATTACATGGGTCAATTGGGACCTGTCTGTCCTTGCTTCAGACACGGTGCCATACGGCGAGATACCTACCTACAACGGGGATACACCGACCCGGCCGGCAGACGCAGAGTTTACCTATATTTTTTCCGACTGGTCGCCAACGATC
>CAZDPQ010000155.1:0-5613 GCA_964507305.1 uncultured Oscillospiraceae bacterium | reverse complement strand
AACGAATACGAGACGAATCCCGCTTCGCGCGAGGTCTATGACACGGCCATGCTGTTCGAAGGAATGCCGAAGCACTCCACGACCCATGCCGCCGGCGTGATCATCTCGGGCGTCCCCATCACCGACATCGCGCCGCTGTCGCGCAACGACGACAACATCGTCGTCCAGTACTCCAAGAACAACATCGAGCTGGTCGGACTGCTGAAGTTCGACTTCCTCGGGCTGCGGACGCTCACCGTCCTGCGCGACACGGCCGACATCATCAGGGCCCGCCACGGGATCGACATCGATTATGACCGGCTCGACATGAATGACCCGGAGATCTACCGGATGATCGGCGAAGGCGCGACGGACGGCATATTCCAGATCGAAAGCGGCGGCATGACCAACCTGATGAAGGATCTCAAGCCGGAAAACATCGAAGACATCATCGCCGGCATCTCCCTGTTCCGGCCGGGGCCGATGGAGCAGATCCCGAAGTACGTCGCGGCCAAGCACGACCGGAACAAGATCACCTACGCGCATCCGCTGCTGGAGCCGATCCTCAATGTCACCTACGGCTGCATCGTCTATCAGGAGCAGGTCATGCGCGTCGTGCGCGACCTGGCAGGATTCACGATGGGGCAGTCGGACATCGTGCGGCGGGCCATGTCCAAGAAAAAGCCGGAGGAGCTGGCTAAATATCGCTCCATGTTCATCAACGGCGGCGTCGATGAAAAGGGGAATATCGTGGACGGCGCCGTGAAGCGCGGCGTCCCGCAGCGGGTGGCGGAATCCATCTTCGAGGAAGTCATGGCATTCGCCGGATACGCGTTCAACAAATCCCATGCGGCGGCCTATGCCGTCGTCGCCTACTATACGGCCTGGCTCAAGTATTATTATCCGATCGAATTCATGGCTTCCATGCTCAACAGCTTCATGGGCAACCTCGAGCAGGCGGCGCGTTACATGAACGCATGCCGGAAGATGGGCATCGGCATCCTTCCCCCGGATATCAACCGGAGCCAGGACCGTTTCGTTCCGGAGGACGGGAAGATCCGTTTCGCGCTGTCCGCGGTCAAGAATGTGGGCGGGGCCGTGATCCGCGGCCTGATCGACGAGCGGGAAGCGGAAGGGCCGTTCGAATCGTTCCGGTCGTTTCTCGAGCGCATGCAGAACATCGACATCAATAAAAAAATGGTTGAAAGCCTGATCAAGGCTTCGGCCTTTGACAGCTTCGGCATGACCCGGTCGTCGCTGATGGCGATGACCGAGCCGCTGATGAACAACATCGCATCACAGAAGAAAAGCCGGATGGAGGGGCAGATCACGCTTTTCGACATGTCGGGCAACGCGGCGGCAATGCCCGAAGACAGCGGAGCGTTGGAGTTTTCTCTCCCCGAATATTCGCAAAACGAGCTGTTCGGGATGGAAAAGGAAGTGCTCGGGCTTTATGTATCGGGCCATCCGATGAGCGAGTTCGCGGAGCTGCTCACCGGAAGGACGACCTGCGACAGCCTCGCCTTCGGTTTACCGTCCGCCGATGACGAGGACACCACCGGCTTTCCGGAACAGCATGTCTGCGACGGCCAGCGCGCCGTCATGGCCGGCATGTGCATCAGCAGAAGGAACCGCCCGACAAAGAACAATGACATCATGTGCAGCCTGGTCCTGGAGGACCTGAACGGTCAATTCGACTGCCTTGTTTTCCCGAAGACCCTCCGGGAGTACAACGGCATCCTCAAGGAAGGGAATCCCCTGATCGCGGCGGGCCGGGTCAGCGCCAGAGAGGATGAGACGCCGACGCTGATGGCGGACCGGTTTGCCCTTCTGGACAAGAACGCGAAAGAGATCAGCGGGTTTCCCGTCCTGAAGGGCAGGGCGGAGGGACCGGAACGCGCCGCCGTGCCCCATTCCGCCCGCGAGCCGCGCAAAGCCTCGCAGGTTGCCGCAAAATCAGGCAATGATCCGGTTTCTGCGGCGGAAACATGGAAGGATCCCGTTTCCGCTACGGAAACATATAAGGATCCCGTTTCCGCTACGGAAAATGGCAATTATCCAAATTCCGCTGCGGAAACATATAAGGATCCCGTTTCCGCTACGGAAACCCGGGATGATCCGGGACCGGTCCCCGAAGAGCCGGATGATTCTTTTTCTGAGATCCCGCCTCCTGCGGGGGAACCGCCCTCGGGATCCGAGGCTCCCGCAAAGCGTCTGGTGATCCATTACCGCGGCGAACCCGACGACGGCGGGTATTCCAGGATGCTGTCGATGCTGGAATATTTCGGAGGCGACATGCCGGTGCGCATCGAATTCGGTGGGAGGTATCCGGATAGGATCCTGCCGGAACGGTACGGAATCTCCTTCGACGACGGGACGATCGGCGCGATCATGCGCCGCATCGGCATCCGGCAGGTGCGCCTCGAATCGATATAGTCTGCCGGCCGGGTGATTTTCTGCTATAATGACATTTCATTGATAAAACATTAAAAAGGGCGGAACGCCGGAGGTCATGAAGTATGGATGCGGAAAATAAGAAAATCATGAATATCGGGGTCCTTACCAGCGGAGGAGATGCGCCCGGTATGAATGCGACGATCCGGGCGGTCGTCCGCTCGGGCAATTACTACGGCTTCAAGGTGTACGGCATCCGCAGAGGGTACCACGGCTTCCTTAAGGGAGAGATCGACATCCTGAACAACCGGGATGTGTCCGAGAAGCTCCAGCGAGGCGGGACATTCCTGCAGACAGCGAGGAGCCGCGAGTTCATGACGGACGAGGGGATCCACCAGGCCATATCGATCGCACGGGTCTTCCATCTGGATGTGATCGTCGTTATCGGAGGAGATGGCTCCTTCAAAGGAGCCAGAGATCTGGCAAGGCTCGGCCTTCCCGTCATCGGCATTCCCGGGACGATCGACAACGATGTCGGATGCTCCGAATACACGATCGGCTACGATACGGCGATGAACACGGCCATGGAAGCGATCGACAAGCTCCGCGACACGGCATCCTCCCATGAGCGCTGCAGCGTGATCGAGGTCATGGGAAGGGCCGCGGGGTATATCGCGCTGAATGTCGGGGTCTCCTGCGGCGCGGAAGTCGTATTGATCCCCGAGATCCCCCATACGATCGAGCAGGATGTGATCAAGCCCCTGCTTGAGGCGAAGAACCGGGGCAAATCCCACTATATCGTGGTCGTCGCGGAGGGCGTGGGCGATTCGATGGAAATGGCTTCCACGATCCAGGCGATGACGGGGATCGAGGCGCGCGCGACGATCCTCGGGCACCTTCAACGCGGCGGCAGCCCGACGGCCCGCGACCGCCAGATGGCGAGCAATATGGGCGTCCACGCGGTCGAATGCCTGCGCGAGGGCAAGGTCAACCGGATCATCGCGTACCAGAACGGCAGAGTGGTGGACCTTGATATCGAAGAAGCGCTCCTTGTTAAAAAGACCATCACCCAGGAAGAGCTGGACAGAGCCATGATCCTGTCCATATAAGTCATCGGCCGGGGCGTGCGATTCCGCGAGGGTCATTGTGAATCGTTTTTTGAACTGATATAATGCTACACATGAAAATCACGGTCCCGAACATCATCACCTCGCTACGTTTCGCCGCGATCCCGTTCATGGCCTATTACATCTACGCGAGCGTCCATACGGATGTGAAATATACGATTCCCGCCTTCATCCTGTTCGTGGCGATCTGGGCGACCGACGTGCTCGACGGGTTCATCGCGCGGCGGTTCAACCAGGTATCCAACTTCGGCAAGCTGTTCGATCCGTTCGTGGACAAGCTCTTCCAGTTTGTCACCGCGGTCATGATGACCGTCGTGCACAAGCTGCCCCTGTGGGTCCCGGCCGTCATTTTTTTCAAGGAACTGCTCATGCTCATCGGCGGGACCGTCCTGCTGACGAAGTACCGGCTGGTCGTGTATTCCAAGTGGTACGGCAAGCTCGCGACCGTGCTTTTCGTATTGGCATTCTGCGTGCTTTTTTTCATCCCGGCGGATATGGGGCACAAGTCCGGGTATCTGTTCATCCTTCCCCTCGCGGTGTCATTCATCGCGTACGCGAAGTACTTTTCCGACAATGTAGTGCCCGTTCTGTTTCGGAAGAGCAAAAGGCGTCTCAACGCCGAGACTTTTTCAAGGATCGGGGATGAGCCGGACACCGGCAGCGGGACGGCTCCGGATGCCGGAACGGAAGGGCCGGAGAACGGAAACCGGAAGTGATCGACGAGAGAACCAGACAAATCCTCGAATATGATAAGATCGCGGCGGAACTGGCAGGGCTCGCGTACACCGACACGGGGAGCGCGCGGTGCCTGGCGCTGGAACCGTCCGTTGACCCGGAGGAGATCCGCTCGAGACTGCAGGAGACAGACGACGCGGTGAGCGTCATTCTGGAGAAATCCGCACCGCCGCTGTCCGGGTTCGGCAGCCTTGCCGGGATCCTTGCGCGGGCGGAGACCGGATCGGTGCTGACATGCGCCGATCTTCTGGCTGTCGGCAATTTTTTGAAAGCTCTGTCGAGACTGACGGCGTTCGCGCCGGTTTCGGAGGAAAAGGCCGGCAATGCCGTGTATGCCGCGATCCGGAGGCTTCGCCTCCTTCCGGCGCTGGATGCGGACATTTCCACGGCCATCGCCGGCGAAGAAGAGCTGTACGACCATGCCAGCCCCGCGCTTGCGTCCGTCCGCCGGAGGATCCGGGATACACAGGGCGAAGTCAAGGCGATGCTGGACAGGATCCTTCGCAGCCACAAGGCCTCTCTGCAGGAGCAGCTGGTCACGATGCGCGGAAGACGGTATGTGGTTCCGGTACGCATGGACCACCGGAGCGATGTCCCCGGGATCGTGCATGACATGTCCTCCTCCGGCGCGACCCTTTTCGTGGAGCCGATGGCCGTCGTCGAGATCAACAACCGGATCCGGGAACTCATGGCAGAGGAGAGGGACGAGATCGACCGGATCCTGGCCGAGCTTTCCGCGAAGGTGCGGGACAATGCCCCGATCCTCGGCGCGGACGAAGAGACGGTGGGATTCATTGATTTCACGTCGGCCAAGGGGCGTCTCGCTCTCCGGATGAAGGCCATGCCGCCGCGCATCAACGATGAGGGCAGGATCCTCCTCCGGGACGCCCGACATCCGCTGATCCCGGATGGCACCGTAGTGCCGGTCACCATCGCGATCGGCGAGAGCTACCGCACCCTGGTCATCACCGGCCCGAACACGGGAGGGAAGACCGTCGCGCTCAAGACCTGCGGCCTGCTGACGCTGATGGCGATGGCCGGCCTGATGATTCCCGCGCGCGAACATTCCGACGTGTCGGTCTTCCGCGAGATCGACGCCGACATCGGGGACGAGCAGAGCATCGAGCAGAGCCTGAGCACGTTTTCCTCCCATATGTCGAAGCTCGTGCGGATCGTGCGGAACGCGGGCCCGTCGACCCTCGTCCTCGCCGACGAGCTCGGGTCGGGTACCGACCCGTCCGAAGGCGCGGCGCTCGCGATCGCGATCCTCGGACACCTCCGGGCGCGCGGGTGCACGACGATGGCCACCACTCATTACAAGGAACTCAAGGAATACGCGCTTGTCACCGACGATGTCGAAAACGCCTGCTGCGAATTC
>CAZDPQ010000154.1:0-5640 GCA_964507305.1 uncultured Oscillospiraceae bacterium | reverse complement strand
TTTCCCAAGCATACTGCGTATATGTGATGGAATCATTATGGAAATGCAAATTTTATGTATCTTTTTTGTGAACAGGCGGCGCCGCGGACCGGCAGCCCGGATCGGCCATCCGGACGGATGGCGGGATCAGAGGCGTCCCAATTCCGCCCGGATCATATCGGTGTCCAGCGGATACGCCCCGAATTCCTTGCAGACCCGAATCATTTCGCACAGGTTTTCCTCCGGCGTATCCCGCCCCGGCTGATCGCCCGTCGACAGGACAAAACCGCCGTTGATCCCGGCATCGAGCATGGCTTTAAGGCTTTCGCGCCGTACATCCCGTACGGATCCGCGCAGCATGATATCTGTGGTGTGAAGATTGCCCATCAGAGCCAATTTTCCCCCGTACAGCCGTTTCGCCTCCGCAAGGGTGCTGTCGCCCATGGGAGGGATCTCAAGCGGATTCACGTAATCCAGATCCGTTTCTTCCGCACATCGACGGATCAGATGCATTTCTTTTCCGCAGGAATGGATCCCCGACAGGACACCGGCTTCTTTGCACATGCGGGTGATTTTCCGGATGGCGGGCAATGCAAGGGTGTCGAAGAGTTCCGGAGACTGAAGGGTGATGGAGCCGCTTCCGCCGGTCAGTATGGAATCGGGCTTCAGCTCAAGCACCATCTCAAGCTTGCGCAGCTGATCTTTTTCATAAATGGAGCACAGTTCATGGAAAAGTTCCGGTTCATCATAATAGGCATAGGTCATTGTCTCGACATTTCCATCAAAGAAGTATAGGAGCGACTGAAATCCGGGGGGATAGATGCCGATCCCCATCATGCCTTTTTCACCGAGTTCTTTTTTTTGGATCTGATACACCGAATCGTCATAGCCCTCGATTTCCGGGAAAAGATAGCGGATTTTCGGCAGGTCATCCTTCAGGTTTTTGATGACTTTTTCGATGACGGTCTCACAATCATAATCCGGATAGAGGATCTTCTGGCGCAGCGGGCCCGCGGGGGTATCGATCTCCTGGACCGTCATAAGCCTCCCGTATTCATCCTTTTCCTCATAATACCGCTGGGTCACCTGGCTTTTGCATTTCCAGTGGATCGCTCCGTACATGAACCACCCGTCGAAATCAAAATAGTCAACAACATTGAGATACGCTTTCCAAAGAGGCGGATTCTGCCGGTAAAGGACCTCTGGAAAGGGCTTTCCGGTATATTTGCAGGGGATCATGTAGGAAACATCCGGGGCTACGGGGATCCGGTCCGCTTCTTTGTTGGAGAGCGCCGTCATGATCCGTTCCCGTTTCGTCATTTCGGTTTTCATCATGCTGCCTTTCTGATCCTTTCGATCATGCTGCATTCCGTGAATGATCGTCATTCCGGCGGGAAATCACCGTTCGATCCAGATCGGAGTGACCCAGGCCATCTCCCTGTCTTTTTGAAAAATCCTCGCGTAGTAGGAGTCGACGGATCTTTCCGCATGCGGGTCGAGAAACGAGGTCTCCACATCCTTCTGATCGCAATCCTCCCGGAACAGCACCCGGCCGTTCTTCAGGATCTGGATTTTTGCGATCTCACCCGGAGCCTGGACCCGGATCCCGATTTTCCGGTTGCCGGCAGCATGGACCGTTTGCCCGATCATGGCGCCGTTCACCGAAAACTCCACGCTGATCCTTGCGCCGCTCGTCGCATATGCAGCTCTGCCTTTCAACGCGTCATAAATCGTCTCGCGGGACAGCCCGTCCGCGAGGACCGCGGTGGCGCCGCTTCCGACTTCGCTGAATTTGTTGGCAAAATTCATGATCGCAGAACCCTGCGCCGTGCCGGCAAAACCATCGTGACTGTCGCTGCCTGCCATGAACCCGAACCGCAGGCCCTGTTCGATCTGTTTTCGGGCATACAGCAGACGCAGCTTATACGAACCGTTCCCCCGGAGCGGCGAATCTTCGCCCTCGCTGTCGCCCCACCCCGAAAACACTTCGACCATCCTGTCGAATTCCGGATTGAACCGGCTCCAGCAGAACGGATGGTCGGCGACCGCCGGATGGTGGGGCACTGACAGAAAATCGACCCCTTGCCGGGCAAAAAACCGGAACATGACCTCCGGGTCTGTTTCGCCTCCCGCATATGTCAACGGCTGCCATACCGGCGGATACGCGTCGCGGAAATAGAGATTGCGGTGGCCGTAATGCCAGGAAGTGCACTCATACGCGTTGATCGTCACAAATCCGGCTGTGTTCTGCGCATTGGCATAATCGCAGCGGTATCTCCAATCCTCGGCGCTCATCTGGAAGTCGTGGTCGGTCAACGCAAAGAAATCCAGGCCGGCGACATGTTTCGCGTTATGGTAGTTGTTGGCGATCGTTCCGAAGCCGCATCCGTTGCCATCGCCCCTGGCAACGGTGCACGCGGAGCAATCCATGTACTTCCCGAGACTGTCGCAAGGCTTTTTGATCCCGCAGAAACTGTGGGCATGGACATCGCCGAAGTAGATGTTTTTACCGTATGCTTTCGGATATTCCGGGCTTTTCCGGAAAATTTCGCTCAGGCCGAGCTCGTAATCCAGCATCACCGTGACATCGGCGTAATCTTCATGGATCACGTCGATCCTGCACCAGGTGCCGGATCTGAAATATTCGAAGGTGCTGACCTCGATCAGGGCGCTTTGGCCGCTTTCACACCATGAGGAGGGGACAACGAGGGTCCCCACTCCGAAGGAACACATCCGCGAATCGCGGATATAAGGATCCGGGCTGACACCGGTCCCTTCCGGCGATGTCAGGCAGCGCTGCACATCGTAGAACAAACGGCACTCGCCGAGACTCCAAAGCCTGGAATACTTGCTTTCGCAGAAATCCACGGCATGCCTGCCGTTCACCCGGAGCCGGAACGTCCCGGCCGGTTCCGGATATGCACAGCCGTATCCGCAAGCCATGGGAAAAATAAATGCGACATACCCGGCCGTGATCTCTTCCGGCAAACAGCCCGTATGCCAGGCAAAGGACTGTCCTCCGGAATGATCGATCCTGTAGGCGCGGAATATGTTTTTAAACGAAGCGATCGGCTGGACCTGCTCCTGATAGATCCCGTACCGGTTGCTGTAGCGGCTGAATCCATCCACACAATGGACACCGTATTTTTTCAGCAGCTCGGCCCGGATCCTGTCCGGCTTGTACCGTATCCGTTCCGGATTGCCATGTGGGTCCAGCATGGGCGCCATCTCGCTTCATCGGTTCCAGGCGTCGAAAAAGGCCTGGACATTCTCAAAGGGCATGACCGCGTCGAGTTCGCTTTGGCCGATCAGCCCGCCGCCATTATGCGTCAGGTATTTTTTCATTTGAGCCGCTGCCGCATAAATATCTTCGGGACTCCCGAAGGGCAGAGTCGTCTGGCGGCTCAGCTCGCCCCAGAAACAGATCTTTCCCGCATAACGTGTAAGGTTTTCGAGCCCGATGCACCAGACCTGGGAATTCAGCGCATCCACTCCGATATCGATGAATTCATCATACAGCTTCAAGGTATTTCCATCAGAATGAAAAAAGACATATTTCCCCTTTGCTTTGGCCATGTCGATCAGCACCTTGTAAGCAGGCTTGAATACCCTGCGCCAGGTATCCGGAGACACCAGAAGGCTGATCTGGGTCCCCCAGTCGTCTCCGATCGTGATGGCATCGACATCGTACTGGAGGATCTTTTTCAGGTATTCGACCCAGAAATCCACGACGATGTCCCTAAGAGTGTAAAGCTCATTGCTTTCTTCCGCCAGATCCATGTAAAGATTTTCAACGCCGCGAAGGAACTGCATTCTTTCAAATAAATAGATCCAGCCTGCGCGAATGAATTTGTGTTTGTTGTTCCTGCAGAAATCCTCGCAATTCGCGTCATATCCCATGGACAATATCTGATCTTTCGGCGACCGGTACGATTTCAGCAGGCTGATGTCTTCAAGGGGCGAATGCTTCACTTCGCCGGCCAATCCTTCCTGCCTTATATGCCAGGTGCATCCCCAGGCGTCGACATACGACCCGATGTGATAATGCCGATCATCGGTGGTCGGATCGGGGAAGGGGAGATTGGCGATATCGACATCCGCCTTTTTCAATGCCGCGCCAAGCTTTTCGCCATGCTTGTTCCATGCAGCAGGCAGGATCCATGCTTCGACCGGGATGCGATCCGGCTGATCGAATGTGATGGCTCTGATGACCCGTTCTCTACTGTCCATAATGGTTCCCCCGATTGATTTGTAATCTTACTTTACTATATTACACGGAATGATCCGCGATGTCAATATAAAGTGGCTGTTTTCACACCGATACGTTGCCCGCAAAATGAACCTCCCTCTGTTGCGTAAACACGGCGGGACCTATATAATAAACTTAATAAACAAAATAAGGGAGATCCTATGAAAACACAGACGAGCATCCTTGTCGATCACCTGTTCGACCGGTATCCGAAACTCACCGATAACCGCCAAAGCATCCTGGCATCGTTTGAGATCCTGCAGGCATGCCTGGCTGCCGGCGGGAAGATCCTGATCTGCGGGAACGGCGGGAGCGCTGCGGACAGTGAGCATATCGTCGGCGAACTCATGAAAGGATTCCGGATGAAACGGCAGATCGGGGAGGAAGACCGGTCGAAATTGACGGACTCGTATCCGGACGGCACTTATCTGGCCGATCATCTGCAGATCGGACTGCCGGCGATTTCGCTGCTCAATTTTACTTCACTGAACTCGGCTTTCAGCAACGATGTCGCGGCCGACATGACGTTTGCCCAGGGAGTGTACGGACTCGGCCGCCCCGGCGACGCGCTGATCGGCATCACGACATCCGGCAATTCCGTCAATGTTATCAATGCCGTCAAGGTCGCTTCGGTGAAAGGGCTTCGGACGGTCGGGCTGACCGGCATGCAGGGCGGAACCCTCAAGAACCTTTGCGATGCCTGCATCTGCGTTCCCGAGAGCGAAACCTATCTTGTCCAGGAGTATCATCTGCCGGTTTATCATACCTTGTGCGCGATGCTCGAGGAGGAATTTTTCGGCTGCTGAACCCCGGCCGGATGGTTCACCGTCAATTGCCGTAAAAACTGTTCCGGTACGCCGCATCCAGCAAAGCCACGACATTTTTCGGCGGTACATCGCCCATGATGTTATGGACCTGGTTGAAAACGAATCCGCTTCCGGGCTTGAATATGTCCGTCAGCATCTTGACATTTTCCGCAACTTCTTCCGGGCTTGCCGATGAAAGAATGTTCTGGGTGTCGCATCCGCCGCCCCAGAAGCAGATCCGGTCGCCGTATTTCTGCTTGAGCATCGCCGGATCCATGTTCCGCGCGGAAATCTGCACCGGATTGATGATGTCGACTCCGGCTTCGATGATGCACGGGATCAGCGGCTCGATCGAACCGCAGGTGTGCATGAATATTTTCAGATCGGAATTCTGATGGACAAAATCGCAGTACTTCCGGAGATACGGCAGGACGAAATCGCTGTACATTTCAGGCCCGATATAAGGGGATTGCTGCGTGCCGAGGTCGTCGGACGCATCCACGGCTCCGATGTAGTTCCCCATGGTATCGATCACGCGGCGCACCGAGCGGATGTTGTTTTCGAGCAGCTTTTGGATCAATTCGACAATCTCTTACACCTCATTTT
>CAZDPQ010000153.1:0-5658 GCA_964507305.1 uncultured Oscillospiraceae bacterium | reverse complement strand
TCAAAATCTGGCTCACCGATGCCGAGCGAGATCACGTCCTTCATGGTGGCGACGATATCGAAGAACTTGCGGATAGCGGAAGGTTTCAGCCCTTCCATGCGGCTGGCGAAGTAAGAACGGCTCATACCCTTCATCCTTTACCGGGGATGGTTCGGACTCACCGACGTGCGGCTGCCGAAGAAAACTTTGGTATATGATACTGGAAATCTGGCCGGATGGGTCAAAGAAGATTCACCAGCCAGCGATTTTCCCCTTCGAGATAGAAAAGTTCAAAGCGCTTCCCGTCTTCGCAGCGCACCCGGAAGGCCAGTCCCTCAGGAGTGCGCCATTCGGTTTCCACCGCGGTCACCGCAACACGCTGCCCGGCCCACCACACCGCTGTGGGGCGCTGGGGGTAGGTGTATTCTGCCCGGCATTCGACTCGCCCTTCTTCCATCGCTCAACGCACTGCCCAGGATTGATCGCCCAGGTTGAGGTGAAGCGGTTGACCGGTGAGGCTGACCTGCCGCCCCAGAAGCGAACCCTCCACCACAATATCTCGAATTTCGGAGCCTTCGTCGATGATGGAGTTGCTCACGATGGCGCGGTTCAGGGTGCAATCGGCGCCGATTGAGACGTGCGGGCCGATCACCGAGGCCTCTACGCGCGCGGTGGGATGGATGAATACGGGTGGAATGATCGTCACCCCCGGGCGCACCGCCTCAAAGGTGTTGTCGCGCCCGTGATCGAGCAGGTAGCGGTTGGTTTCCAGCAGGGTTTCGGGGGTGCCGGCGTCCAGCCACACGTCTACCGGGCGTACCACCATGCGCAGGCCGCGCTCCAGCAGAATGTTGACCGCATCGGCCAGGAAGTACTCATTCTTCAGCAACACCCTGCGCGACATCTGCTCTTCGATGGCCGAGATCAGCGCGCACCCCTCATGGAAATAATAACAGCCGACCACCACCAGGTTGTTGCTCATATCAGTGGGCTTTTCGATCAACCGGCGCACGTAGCCAGCCTCATCCAGTTCTGTCACCCCAAAACGGCGCGGGTCGGGCACAGCTTTGACCCACGCGGCGGCTTCAGGCGGAGAATCCTTGAGGAAGCTGAAATCCGTTTCGATTAAGGTATCCGAAAAGGCCATGATCATCGGGCCGTCGAGGTGCTCGCGCGCCAGGTAAAGCGCATCCGATTGACCGCGCATTTCGGCCTGCACCACGTAATGCACCTTCTTCTCCGGGTGGTACGTTTCCATGTGTTCGCGCACCTGGTCTCCCTGCGACGGGCCGATGACAAAAACGTATTCCACCTCAAATTCCGCGGGCACCGTGGAAAATTGATCGAGGACGAAATCGAGCACGGTTCGCCCGGCCAGCGAGATGAGCGGTTTGGGTTTGCTCCAGGTGTGCGGGCGCATTCGGGTGCCCAACCCGGCCATAGGGACGGCAATGGTCAATTTCTTTCCGGTCATGCGTCTCTCTCTCCCCTCAATAAGATTGTGCAGATTGTATCATGAAGGGGCAGAGGTGTGTTTTTTTAGCCCATGGCAGGAGCTCGCAGGTGCCAGTCGGTGGCCAGCTGATAGGCGTGCGCGGCGCGTAGAAGGACATCCTCGCGGAAGGGGGGGGCCATCAGTTGCATACCGATGGGCAGTCCCTGCGAGTCAGACCCCACCGGAAAAGCCAGCCCCGGAACCCCGGCCAGGTTGGCCGGCAGGGTGAAGACGTCTTCCAGGTACATGGCCAGAGGATCGTCAGTATGCTCTCCGAATTTAAAGGCAGTGGTGGGGGCGACCGGGCATGCAATGACATCGACCTGCTGGAAGGCGCGCTCGAAATCCTCTTTAATCAAAGTGCGCACCTTTTGCGCCTGGCCGTAGTAGGCCTCGTAATAGCCAGCCGAAAGCGCATAAGTGCCGAGCATGATGCGGCGTTTGACTTCAGCCCCGAACCCTTTGCCACGGGTCTTGAAAAACATCTCTCCCATACGCTCTGCCGGTTCACGCCGCCCGAAACGAACGCCATCGTACCGGGCCAGGTTGGCCGAGGCCTCTGCCGGAGCGATCAGGTAATACACGGGCAGGGCATAAGCGGTATGCGGCAGGCTGATGGGCTGCACGCTGGCCCCAAGGGCCTGCATTTGCCCGATGGCCTCGCGGACGGCTCGTTCGACCTCCGGTTGAATGCCCTCGATAAAATATTCGTCGGGCACCCCGATGCGCAGCCCCTGCAAACCCTGGCGCCCCAGGTGCAGGTCAGGGAGGGGGAGGTTGGCGCTGGTGGAATCGAGGGGGTCGTGCCCGGCCATGATGCGAAACAACTCGGCCACTTCGGCGGCGCTGCGGGCAAAGGCCCCGACCGAATCGAGAGAGGAACCGTAGGCCACCAGCCCGTACCGTGAAACCCGCCCGTAGGTAGGTTTGAGCCCCGTGACCCCGCAGAAAGCCGCAGGCTGACGAATGCTCCCGCCGGTGTCGCTGCCGGTGGCGGCCGGGACGAGCCGGGCAGCCACCGCGCTGGCGCTCCCCCCGCTAGACCCTCCCGGCACACGGTTGAGATCCCACGGATTACGCGAAGGCCCGAAGGCTGAGTTCTCGGTAGAGGAGCCCATGGCGAATTCGTCGGTGTTGCTTTTTCCTACCACCACCACTCCGGCGTCCAGAAGGCGTTGTACGGCTGTGGCCGTGTAGGGGGGGACGAAGTTCTCCAGAATACGCGAGCCGCAGGTGCAGCGCACATCTTTCAGGCAGAGCACGTCTTTAATCATCACCGGGATTCCCAGCAGCGCGGGTAAGCCCCAGCCTGCTGAGGGGTCATCCTGCCGCCAGGCGGCATAGCGCCGGTCGGCGGCCTCGGCCTGTTGCAGGGCCAGCTCAGGGGTAAAGGTGATAAGGGTGTGCAGAGCCGGTTCAAGGCGTTCGATGCGTTCCAGGGTGGCCAGGGTCAGCTCGCGCGCCGAAAAATCTCCCCGACGCAACCCGGCCAGCAGGTCGAACAGATTGAAGGAGGAAAGGTCGGCCATGGGGTCACTCCAGCACAGGCGGGACGCGGAACTGATTCTCTTCCACCTGCGGGGCGTTGCGCAGCACGGCGGTTACATCCAGGCTGGGAGCGGGAACATCCTCACGCAGGGGCAGGCCGGCGGTAAGCACGCTGGCCGTGGGAGGGATGGCGCTGGTGTCGATCTCGCGCAGGCGTGCGGCGTAATCCAGGATGGACGAAAGCTGCTCGCCGAAGCGCGAAAGCTCTTCTTCCGTCAGTTCCAGGCGCGCCAGCCTTGCAATGTGCTCTACTTCAGCTCGGGTAAGGCTCATGAGTCTCTCCTGAAGCCTTTATTATAACGTCAATCAGGGTTCAGGCCCGGCCGGGAATCCTGCCGCATACCAGCGCAGGTACTCTTCTACGTGTTCGGCCCAGTAGGCTTCTTCGTGATTGCCAGGCTGAAGGATGAATTCGTGAGGCACTCCAAGTTGCGTGAGCAGTTCTTCGTATTTTTGCAATACGGGCAGGTAGAGGTCGTTTTTTCCCATGTCAATCCACAGGCGGGGGAGCTGCCCGGCGGGGGTGGCGCGCAGTTGATTGGGCAGTCTCACGGCCATGCCGCCAAAAGGCACCATGCTGTGCCCGGCGGCTGAGCCGAACAGACCGGGGTGCTCAAGCGCCAGCAGGAAGGCCCAGGCCCCCCCTCTGGAAAGCCCTCCGATGGCACGGCAGGCCTGTTCCGTGCAGGTGGGGTAGAAAGCGTCCATCCAGGGGAGGAGGGTTTCGATGAGGGCCTGGCCGAAACCCGGGGCGTAGGGGTCGGCAAAGGTGTCTGCCTCGCAGGGAAGGACGATGAGGAAAGGGCGCGCCTGTCCGGCATTAATCAGCGCATCAGCCGCCTCGCCGATCCCCAGGCGCTGCCATTGATCATCGTTGTAGGTCTGTCCGTGCAACATGTACAGGACGGGGTAACGGGTTTGGCCGGAGTCGTCATAACAGGGCGGGAAGTAGACGCGGTAGGTCAGTTCTTTTTTCAGATAGGGCGAGAGCAGGCTGAAGCTTGAGAAAGTTCCGGCTTTCTGGCGGCAGGGAAGGGTCGTTGGGGTGGGGGTAAGAGAAGGGAATGGGGTCAGGGTGGGGGTGGCTGAAGGCGCAGGCGCCTGGGTGGCAGTCGGCGATGCTCCGGGCGCGGGGGTGAGCGGGGTGAAGCCCGGGGCTTCTGGCAGGGCGCAGGTCGAGAGACCGACCAGAAGCATCAGCCAGAGCCCCCTGTTGAAGAAAGTTTTCCGAAGCGTTCGGGAGAGGTTCAGCAGGCGCATACGGGGGTATCTCAGGCGAGAGGGCTACGAGTGACTGCCCCGCGTTTTTTATTTCTTTTCCATGAGGTAAAGCGCCCGCGCGGAGCCTTCCAGGGGGCGCTTTTCGTGCAGGGTGAAATACCTGGCAAAGGCGCGTTCAAAGCCTTCGGGAGTATAGTCAGGGAAAATATCTTCCCGTGAGCTCAACAGCCGTTGTACCTGAGAATCGCTCTTGGGAACAAACTCAATGATTAACCAGCGGCAAATCTGGCTGAGGAAACGGGCAACATCCTCGAGGGGGACGTTGTTGGCGATGGCCAGGTGATGGATCAGCGCCAGCGCCAGGGCAAGGTCGGCCGGAGCGCGTTCCATGAGCGAGGCGCGCTCAGTATGACTCCAGCCCAGTGCCGGACTGGGATTGGTCAGGTCGATCACCAGGGGGAGAATGTTCTTTTCCTTGGCCTGCCGTACCTGCCGGTAGTTTTTCTCCACTGCCGCCGGGTCGATATCCCATGAGACCACCAGCCCGCTGGCGCGTGCGGCCGCACGGCTGAACACCCCTGTATTGGCGCCAAGGTCCCAGGTGAGCCGGGGTTGAAGACGAGAGGCCCATGCGGTAACTACGGCTTCCTTTGCCTCAAAGGCCTGCCGGGTGTAGTTGGTGGAGTCGTAGTAGTCAGCCCAGGCGGTACCCTGCGGGTTCCAGCGCAGAGCGCGCACGGTCGATTGCAGACTTTCGATCAACCCCTGTAGAGCCAGCTGGCTCATGGCGCGTCGGGAAACGACCTCGCCAGCGAAGCGTTTCTGCGCCCCCGCATGGATGTGAAGATGAGCCGTCAACCCGGGGTTGAGCCAGGTGTGTAACGGGAGCAGGCGGCTGGCCAGGTCGAGGGGAAGACCGTCGATATACACGCGAAGTAACTGACCAAGGCGCACGTCTCTATGGGCCATCAGCGCCAACGGCGCCAGAAAGTGTTGGCAAAATTGCCGGTAGGCTACCCAGGGGCTGCCTTCCTGAAGGGTTTCAAAGGAGAGCGTGTCGATCAGCATCGGGCGACCGTGATGGAACTGGATGTTGTAGGCGCTGGCATCTTTGAGTACCATTCCGGCTTCCAGCGCCTTCTTCAGGATTGAAAGCGTGGTCAGGGCGGCGTCTCTGAGCTGGCCAAAGCTCCACTCGTAAGGATAGGAGAGGAACGGAACAGGTTCCGGGCGAATGACCAGAACAGCCTGTTCTGGCCGGGCAGGGGCAATTTGCGCTATCTCGTGGGGAATCAACTGACCGGCTTTCACCAGGCGATCGTACAGGCCCGATTGCATCAGCCGTTCATAATGGGGCAAGTAAGAACGGTTAATCTGGCGGTAGAGCGTGCCCTCACGCCAGAATAGAAAGCCAT
>CAZDPQ010000152.1:0-5684 GCA_964507305.1 uncultured Oscillospiraceae bacterium | reverse complement strand
AGAAAGCCATCGACATGCGCCTGCTCGAACTGGATGGCACGCCGAATAAGTCGAAGTTGGGAGCCAATGCGATCCTGGGTGTGAGCCTTGCGGTGGCCAAGGCTGCGGCCAACGCCCTGGGATTGCCGCTTTACCGCTATATTGGCGGGGTGTACGCCCACGTGCTTCCGGTGCCGATGATGAACATCCTCAACGGCGGGGTGCATACGGGCTGGCAGTCTACCGATGCGCAGGAATTCATGGTGATGCCTCTTGGCGCCCCCACTTTTGCGGAAGGTCTGCGCTGGGGGGCAGAAGTCTATCACGCCCTCAAGAGCGTGTTGAAGTCACGCGGTTATTCTACGCTGGTGGGCGATGAAGGCGGTTACGCTCCGGCGCTCAAAGCCAATGTCGAAGCGGTCGAGGTGATCCTCGAGGCGATTGAAAAAGCGGGATTCAAAGCCGGTTCACAGGTGGCCATCGCGCTTGACCCGGCGGCTTCTGAACTGTTCGACGACGAGACTCGCAAGTATAACCTGCGCAAGGAAGGCAAGATGCTTTCTGGCGAAGAGATGGTGGCTTTCTGGAAGAACTGGATTGATCAGTATCCGATTGTTTCGCTGGAAGACGGGCTGGCCCAGGACGACTGGGAAAGCTGGAAGCTTCTGGTGGCCACCCTGGGAGATCGCATTCAGATTGTTGGCGACGATTTGCTGGTGACCAACCCGGCGCGCGTTCGGCGGGCAATTGCCGAGAAAGCGGCCAATGCGTTGCTGGTGAAGCTCAATCAGATTGGTACCCTCACCGAGACGATCGAAGCGGTTGAAGCCTGCCATCGGGCTGGCTGGCGCGCTGTGACCTCTCACCGCTCCGGCGAGACGGAGGACTCTACCATTGCCGACCTGGCAGTGGCGTTGAATATGGGGCAGATTAAGACTGGCGCTCCGGCTCGCTCGGATCGTGTGGCCAAGTACAATCAGCTGCTGCGCATCGAAGCCGAGCTGGGCGATACGGCAAAATATGCCGGCTGGGATGCTCTGGTGGTTCGTCCACCCTTTGCGAAGTAATTTTCTCTGATTTCCAAAAAGACCCCGAAGGTTTTTAGCTCCCTTCGGGGTCTTTTGGTTCTGGAGAGGTATCCAGGAAGGCAAGAATCTCACGCACCACCTGCTCGAAGGCCGGGTTGCCGGGTAATACGATGTGATGTTCTCCGGCGACTTCCCGGTAAAGGGCGCGCTTTCCGATCATCCGGGCGAGTTTTCGAGAAAGAGCCGGGCGGGTGATCGGGTCGCGCTCTCCCTGGAGGATAAGGATGGGCATTTGCAGGCGGCGCGCCTGCTTTTGAACGTTCCGTCCCATCAGGCGGAATTGTTCCAGAAAGAGGAGAGGAACCTGCATCGGGCGGACGGCCTGCTGCACGTCGGGATGCGTCAGGTCGATCTCCGGGGCCACCTGTCCGGCGGCCATCCGCAGTTGATGGTTCGGGAAAGTCAGGCGGCGAAACGGACGGAGTGACACCGGAAGGACGAGACGAACCAGCCACACGAGAGCGCGCACGAGGGGAGATTCGTCAAACCAGAAGGGGGCGATGAGCACCAGGCGATCGGGCTGGCTGGCCAGGGCCGCCGGAATGGAGAGCGCTCCGCCCATGGAGAACCCGCAAAGCACCACGGGTGTCCCTGAGGCGCGCGCTGAGGAGACCTCACGGGAGAGAAAATGAATCCACTCGGACGTGCGCTGCCTGAAGAGGGACGGAATTTGAACGCCAAAGCCCGGTAAAAGAGGCACACGCACCCCCCACCCTGCACGGTGGAGTTCCTCGGCCAGGGAACGCATTTCATTCGGGGTGCCCGGAAAGCCGTGCACCAGAATGACGGTGCCACGCTCGCCGGGTAGTTCAAACGCTTCATGTTCAGGGGTGGAGAGCAGGTTGAGGTCAGGCAGCAGGGGGTCATGTTTGGGAGTAGTCAGGGCATGAAAGAGGTCGAAGAGGAGCAGAAAGCCCCCCTGAAGGATGATTCCCCAGCCTGTGCCCTGCCAGAAGGGAGCAGCGGCTCCCCTGGTTACGACCAAAAAGGCTCCTCCGAGGAGGTAGAGTACGTCCAACCCGGTGTTGACCCAGAGAATGCGCCGGAGGTTGTTCGCATCGCGCGTTTGCCGGTCACTGTCGAAAGGCAGGTTGAGCCTGGCCGTAGCAGAGCGTATCCCGAAGATGGCGAGGATGGCATCGATTGCTCCCCAGGCAAGCGCCTGTACACCCAGGCCGCGCCAGAAGGCGTTCTGGTTAAAGAGCAGCCACAGCCCGGCGATCAGGCTGAGCGCACCCCAGGCAAGCAATCGCCGACTGAGAATGCGCTGGAAATCGTAGATCATAATTAAAGGATTATCCTCCTTTTTCGGTTTGAAGTTGTTCGAGAACAGATAATACGCTGGCGTTAGGCGGAATATCCTGCATGGAATGGCCGTAATGCTGATAACGGACTTTACCTTCCAGGTCGATGACGAATAAAGCCGGCATGCGCCCCATCTTCAAAAGGTTGAATTCTTGATCATACTGATCGGCCACCCGGGAACGAAGATCGGGGCAACCGATGAAAGGCAGGTCGTTCTCCTGCCAGTAACGGCGGAAAGCGTTGGGGCCATCGGGGCCGATGGCGATGATTTCGGCGTTGCAGGAGGTGAATTGTGCGTAGTCCTGGCGCAACTGCGCCAGATGTTGGCGGCAATAGGGTCATATAAAACCGCGCAGTAAAACCAGGACGATGAATTTCTTCCCGTAGAAATCGGATAACCGAACAATACGGCCGTGTGTGTCGGTGAGTTCAAAATTAGGCGCTGAGGCGCCGATGGGTAAGCGGGTGGCCATTCTTTAACCTCCTTTGGTGCAATAAAGATGAAACCTGAGTCACGGGAGGCTCCCGGAAAAATGATCTTTGAGAAATCCCTCAACGGCATCCAGGAAGAAAACGGGGCATTCTTCCTGAGGAACGTGCCCGCAGGCAGGGATGACCACCAGACGCGCCCCTGGAATGTCGGCAGAAAGGCGAACGCTATCGGCGGCGGGAATGATGCGATCATCCTCTCCGCTGATCACCAGGGTCGGAAGAGCAATTTCTTTCAGGCGGGGAGCCAGGTCTTCACTGCCGCTGCCAGCTCTGGTAGACTCCCACAGCGCCACATCCCAGTTGGCCATGTGTAAGGGCTTGCGGTAGCCATTCTGAATTTCAGGGGTGATGCGGGAAGGATCGTGCCAGGCAGCCTGAAGAAAAGCCTCGCCCTGGGCGCCTGCCAGGGAGCGGGCAAAGAAAGGGCCCAGCCGATCCATCTGGGGGGTGTAGATCAACGGTTGCAAGATACCAAAGGGGCGTCTGCTGCCGGTGTAAATCGCGGCATCAACCAGCACCAGGCCGCTCACCCGTTCAGGATGGGTCAGGGCCGCCTGAACCGCTAACCGCCCACCGGCGGAATTGCCAATGAGTATGGCTTTTTCAATTCCCAGCGCATCCATCAGACCCAGGAGGAGGGTAAGGTTGCCTTCTACCCCGTAGGGGCTTTCTCCCTTCCAGCTACCCGGGAGGGGGCGTTCGGTGAGGCCAAAGGCGGGCCGGTCATACGCCACTACCCGTCCGTACTGGCTGAGGGGTTGCATGACCTCGCGCCAGGAAAACACACTGGCCCCAAAGCCGTGAAGCAGGATCATCGTCGGTTCACCCGTACCGGCTTCTTTGGTATGCACCTGTAGTCCATTCACGGTGATAAACCGGCTATCGGGGTCGGCCAGCTCCTCAACGGGTTGAATATCCGGCAGGGGAGGGATGGGAATCACCAGCGGGCCGACGATAAGAAGCACCAGAACGAAGCCAACCACGGCGGCGAAGACGCGGAGAGGGCGATTCATGGAGACTCCTTCAGGCTGGAGAGGAAGTCCGTCAGGGCCAGCACCACCTGCCGTTGTTGCTCTTCACGGGTGATGGAGGCTGTTCCATCGCCGGGCTGGCTGCCATACCACCCAAACCCGGCATGGTTACCACCGGCGATCTCAATCCAGCGGGTGTCCGGGGGGAGCAAGGCGCGCGAGGCGTCGATCTTCCCGGCGGTAGCCAGTCCATCCTGCGTGGCGTATATAGAGATGACCTTCACATCGGCAGACGAAAGGTCATCGCTTGCGGCCGGATACGAGGCGAGTAAGACCAGGCCGGCGACCTCCCCGAGATGGCTCCGAATAAAGCTCGCCGCCATGGCTCCACCGAGGGAGTGACCGCCAAGCGCCCAGCGGTGAATTTCGGGATGGGCGGCAATCACCTTCTCGGCAGTGTTGGGGGCAAAGACAGCCAGGTTAAGCGGCATGGGGGGCAGAATCACCAGGGTTCCGTTGCTGGCAAGTTCTCTGGCCAGGGGGGCGTAAGCGCGGGCGTCTACATGCCCACCCGGGTAAAAAATGAAGCCGGTATCCGGTGAACTGCCAGCCGGTATAAACTCAAACCAGGAGGAGGAACGGCTTACCGAGACCGTGGAGTCACTTTGTAAAGCCGCCCGCGCCTCAGGCATGGGAGGGGAAGGGGTGAGCCCCCAAAAGGTAAAACCGCCGATGATCAATAAGAGAGTGACCAGCAGGCCAACCAAAACCTTGCGTAAAATTTTCATACTTTGATTGTAGAACGATGTGATGGACAGATCAAGGATTAAGTTGTACAAACCTCATACACGTGAGCGGATTAGCTCTGGAGCGAAGAGCGGGCCATTTCCCAGACCCGGTCAAACATGGCGGGGGTGAGGCGTCCCGTCTGAGTGTTCTGGCGGCTGGGATGGTAGGAGGCGAGAATCCAGGGGAGGTTTACGTCTGGCTGATAAAACGCCGCATGCTGAAAAACCAGAAGATGGGAAGAAACCCCCCGCTGGCGATACCAGGCCAGCAACCAGTCAAAAGCGATGCGGCCGAGCGCCACGAAGCCCTGCAGGTGAGGGAGCATAAGGCCAATTTCTTCTTCGAGGTAGGGACGGCAGGCGGCGATTTCCTGCGGGGTGGGTTTGTTGTCTGGAGGGGCGCAACGCACGGCGGCGGCAATGTAGAGGTCGTTCAATTGCAAGCCATCTTCTCGGTGATGAGACCATGGCTGGTTGGCGAACCCTGCGCGGTGCAGAGCGGCATAGAGAAATTCGCCCGATGCATCGCCGGTAAAGTTGCGTCCGGTGCGGTTTGCGCCGTGTGCTCCGGGAGCCAGCCCGACGACGAAGATACGCGCGTGGGGATCGCCAAACCCGGGGACGGGTTTTCCCCAGTAATCCCAGTCCTGGTAGGCGCGTTTTTTCTTTTCAGCCACCGCTTCACGCCACGCGACCAGGCGAGGGCAGCGTCGGCAGGCGATGATGCGGTCGGATAATGATGCCAGAGAACCCTCAAGGTCGCTCACGCTGCCCTCCTGTGTGGGGCGAAAGCCCATTCAAGAAAGTATCGAGGAGAAAATGAACCACGGCAGTTTCATCAAAGCGGGGAGAGCCTGTTGCGGAAAAGAAGGGATACATCATCCCCAGGAACGCCCAGGCGGCCATTTCAGCCTCTACAGGGCGGATTTCATTCCGCTGAATGCCCTCTCGAAGAATATCGGCGATGCCGCCGATGAAGGCGGTGTGGTAGCGGCTGGAGAAGCGTTCCCGCTTTTGCGGGCTGAGCTTGTTCATCTCCTGGGCCGCAAGCCGGATGAGCG
>CAZDPQ010000151.1:0-5733 GCA_964507305.1 uncultured Oscillospiraceae bacterium | reverse complement strand
GCCCCGATCTGGCTGCCGATCAGATAGGGAACGAGGAACATCAGGGCTCCGACGCCCAGTCCCAGCAGATGTTCCGCAGGCGGGTGGCCGAAGATGTCGAAGGAGCAGACCAGGGCGCCGGCTCCGAGCAGGATGAGGATCAGGCTGTTCGGGATCTGGCGGAGCCGCAGGTCGGTCGAGGATATGACGAGGGCGAAGGAAATCGCCGCCAGGACGAAGACGCTTCGGACCGATAATCCGTAACGGACATAGGTCAGCGCCCAGGCTGCCGCGTTGAGGTTGGCCATGAACAGGGCGGCGGCCGGAGTCTTGTCGGCGCGGCGCTGGAATATCTGCGCGGCGTCCGTTGTTCCCTCTTTCCGGACCCGGCTGTCCGCGAGGCGGCCGGCGGCAAGGATCAGAGCAAAACCCGCGATGAGGCCGGCTAGGTAGAATGTGGCGGTCATCAATGCGTTCATCTGCTGTTCTCCTTTCCTTTTGTTCCGAAGCGAATAAAAAAACCGTAGTCCGAAAAATCTCCGAACTACGGTCACTATCCATCAAATGAGAAACCAAAACCAGTGTATAAACACTGTCATGGAAACCGATTCGATTTTGATCCATTCGGCAACTGGCTGCCATCGCACCGCTTCATCCGATCCCGGCGGTACCTTAGGCCCTGTAGCTTTGTGTCGCTGCCTTTCGGCAGGTTTACTATTTTCGTGTTTCCTATTCAGTTTGGTTGTAGATTATCACGCGTAATTTCCATTGTCAACAGCTTTTCCATCTTTTTGCACGATTTTCGTAAAACGCATCGTTTTTCCGAAAGAAAAAGCACGATTTTCTCACATACATTTAGATTTAGCGTATATATAAAACGATTATTGTATTTTTATGGTCGGATTTTACGGCTGCGTTAACGCATTGTTTTTATGCCATTAATTTTATGTTACAGTTGTGTTACATTCACAGTTCGTAGCATCCATCGGTTCATTGACACGTTTTTCCGTTCCCATTACAATGAGACATAGACTGGAGTATGGATCATCATGCCATTCAGGGATTTTCAAGCCTTTCTGGAGGCACTCAGACGCAAGGACCTGCTGGATACGATCGATGTCACGGCCGATCCCGATCTGGAGATCGCAGCGATCGCCGACCGTGTGTCGAAGAACCGCGGAAACGCGCTCCTGTTCAGCCGCGTCAAGGGATCCCCCTATCCGCTCGCGATCAATACACTCGGCTCCTGCGAGCGGCTGTGCCTCGGACTCGGCGTGAGCGACCTGGATTCGATCGCCGCGCGCATTGCCCGTTATATGGATCTCAGGTCCTACGCGGGCATATCCGGCAAGCTGCGCATGATCCCGCTCCTTCTTCCCCTGGCCTTCCTCTTTCCGCGCAAGGTCCGTCGCGCTCCTTGCCAGGAGGTCGTCGAAGAGCCGGATCTCGGCACCCTTCCGATCCTCAAGTGCTGGCCGCAGGACGGAGGCAGGTTCCTCACGCTGCCTCTCGTTTTCACGAAGGACCCCGACACCGGCCAGCAGAACGCAGGGATGTACCGCATGCAGGTTTATGACAGCAGAACGACCGGGATGCACTGGCATCTTCACAAGGATGGCAGCGGCATCTGTGAGAAGTACCGGAAGCTCGGACGCAGGATGCCCGTTTCGGTCGCCCTCGGCTGCGATCCGGCGGTGATCTACGCGGCCACGGCCCCGCTCCCGAAGATGATCGACGAAATGCTGTTTGCCGGTTTTCTGCGCGGCCGCCCGGTCCCGATGGTGAAATGCCGGACGAACGGACTGTATGTCCCGGCCGGATCGGAATTCGTACTCGAGGGGTATGTCGATCCCGATGAACTCCGTACAGAGGGCCCATTCGGCGACCACACCGGATATTATTCCCTCCGGGACGATTATCCGGTTTTCCACATCGAGAAGATCACCCGGAAGCGTCGCCCAGTCTATCCGGCCACGGTCGTCGGGAAGCCTCCCATGGAGGATTGCTACCTCGGCAAGGCGACGGAACGCATATTCCTTCCCCTGCTCCGCTTCCAGTGTCCCGAGCTGGAGGACCTGGACTTCCCCCTTGAAGGGGTTTTCCACAACTGCGCGATCGTGTCGATCCGGAAAGCCTACCCCCTGCACGCCGCGAAAGTCCTGTACGCTCTCTGGGGGCTCGGCCAGATGATGTACACCAAGCTCATCGTCGTAGTGGATGCTTCCGTCAATGTCCACGACTATGCAGCGGTTCTGCGGTCGGTGGCAGATCATGTGACGGCCGAAAACCATCTCGTGGTCACCGAAGGCCCGCTCGACGCTCTCGATCATGCCTCCGACAGGCCGCTGCAGGGATTCCGTCTCGGCGTGGACGCAACGGTCAAGCTCCCGTCCGAGTCCTCGGGGCCCCGCGCTCCGGAGGATCCGGAAGGACACGGAGTGCACGTCGCTCGTTTCGCGAAGGGCGGCCCGATGAGCGCGAAAGACGCTCTTGGACTCGCCTCCCGGGATCCCGGAGGAGCTTCCCGCGTCGTGCTCGTGGACGATGGGATCGACCCGTCCGACCTATCCACCGTCGCGTGGAAGGTTTTCAACAATATCGACCCGAAACGCGATATGATCGTCAGGACCCGCGATGACGGCACTCTTTTCATCGGGATCGATGCGACACGCAAGGGGCCCGCAGACGGCCATTCCCGTCCCTGGCCCGATGACATCGCCGCGGATCCCCGGACGGAAGAGCGGATCCGCGAAAGGTGGCAGGAATATGGCATCCGCCTGGATCCGTAAGGTTTTCCGGAAAATCAAGACCTACGGCGAGCTGGTCATGTTTTCCCACACGCTTTTTTCCCTCCCCTTCGCGCTCGTTTCGATGTTCCTCGCGGCGGACGGTCTCCCCTCTCTGCGGACGCTCCTGTGGATTTTGACGGCGCTCTTCGCGGGCCGCAACGGAGCCAACGCGCTCAACCGCTACGCGGACGCGTCGATCGACGCGAAAAACCCGCGCACAAGCGGCCGCCACATCCCCGCCGGCAGGGTGAAGGCCCGCGAGGCGCTGGGGATCACGATCGCATGCTATATCCTCTTTGTCATCGCGGCAGCCAGCCTCAACCGGCTCTGCCTGTACCTTTCCCCTGCCGCCCTCGCGCTTTTCACGCTCTACTCCTACACCAAGCGCTTCACTTGGCTTTGCCATATCATCCTGGGGATCACCTGCGCGGGAGCCCCCGTGGGTGCCTGGATCGCCGTGACCGGCTCGTTCGCCCTTGCCCCGCTCGTCCTCGCGGCCGCCGTAGCGCTCTGGGTCGCCGGCTTCGACATTCTCTACGGCACCCAGGACATCGACTTCGACCGCAGGGAAGGGCTGTATTCCATCCCCGCCCGGTTCGGCCTGCGGGGAGCCCTGTGGATCGCGCGTGCCTTCCATGCCGCCATGTGGCTGCTGCTGCTGTCCCTCCCCCTGTTCACGCGGCTCGGTGCTTTTTGGATCGCAGGGAACGCCGCGGGCGGAGTGCTCCTGATTACCGAGCACTATTTCGCGGACCCGCACCATCGTGTTAAAATGGATCTTGCGTCCTACCATCTCAACCAGGTCCTCTCCGTCCTGCTGCTGGCAGCGGCGGCGATCGACCTGTTCCGGCCGGGCGGGCGCATGTAGCGGCAGGAGGATACGGTATGAAAAAGGTCATCGTGGGGATCACGGGCGCGAGCGGGAGCATGCTGGCCGACAGGCTGGTCCGGATGCTGCTCGCGTCCGGAGCGGAAGTGCATCTTGTCGCGACCGCCAACGGGGCGAAGGTCTGCCGCTTCGAGCTGGACAGGAGCCTGGAGGACCTGTGCGCGGAGTACGGCCGACTCAGTCCGGATTTTCACGCATATTCCAACGACAACCTGTTCGCCGGGATCTCGAGCGGATCGTACCGGACAGACGCCATGGCCGTCATCCCCTGCAGCATGGGTTCGCTGGCCAAAATCGCAGGCGGCATTTCCGACAGCCTGCTGACCCGCGCCGCCGATGTCACGATCAAGGAGCAGCGCCGGCTGATCCTTGTCACGCGCGAATCCCCGCTGTCTCCGATCCATCTGGAGAACATGCTCCGGCTCGCGCGCATCGGCGTTACAATCCTCCCGCCCGTCATCCCGTACTACCACAAGCCCGGCACCCTGGACGAAAGCACGGATCTGATCACCGGCCGGATCCTCGATATGATGGGCATCGGCAACCCCTGCAGCCGGACCTGGAGAGACCCCGATGGACCATGATGCCGGCGGCTTGGACCGCGAGATATTGCGGCTCCGGGATTATTCCGTCCGCTACCCCGGCCGCACGGCTCTGCGCGGCCTGGACCTGTCCTTTCGCGCCGGCCGGACCTATGCTGTCCTCGGCCCATCCGGCTGCGGCAAAACCACCCTGATCTACGCACTCGCAGATCTCCTCCCGCCCGGCACCCGCACGGAAGGCCGCTGCGACCGCGCGTCCCCGCTGCGGATCAGCACGGTCCTCCAGGATTATGGCCTTTTCCCGTGGAAAACCGTCCTGCAGAATGCCCTCCTGCCATTCGCCCTCGCGGGCCATCCCTCCGCAGGAGACATCGAAAAGACCCGGCGCATGCTCGACTCGCTGAAGCTGCTCCCCCATGAGCAGCAATATCCGATCTCCCTGAGCGGAGGCCAAAAACAGCGCGTCGCGATCGCCCGCTCCTGGCTCATGTCCCCCGACCTCCTGCTCCTCGACGAGCCCTTTTCCGCACTCGACGCGATCACGCGCGAAACCCTCCAGGAAGACATCCTCGCCCTCTACCGGAGATCGCCGCTCGCGATCATCATCGTCACCCACAGCATCGAAGAGGCCGCGGTCATCGGGCAAACGATCATCCTTCTCTCGGAAAGCGGCACGGTCCTGTCACAGATGGAAAACCCGGCTTTCGGCATGGAAGATGCCAGGGAAAATCCCCTCTTCTACGATTTCTGCGTGGAGATCCGGAAGCGGATGAAAGAAGGCGGATCATGAAAAGGCTTCCCCTTCTATACAGCAGCATTCTGATCCTCATCCTGTGGGAAGCAGCCCACCTTTTGCTGGCCGTTCCCTACATCCCTTCGCCTGCAGCGGCCGCCGTCTTCCTGTCCGTCCATTTCCCCGCGATCGCCCTGCACCTGCTGGCAAGCCTCCTGCGGATCCTTTCGGCGATCGTCCTGACCGTGATCGCCGGCACAGCCACCGGCATCTTCACAGCGCGCAGTACTGCCGCCGACCGGCTCGTCTCCCCACTCCTCTACACGCTCTACCCGGTGCCCAAGATCGCCTTCCTGCCTCTCCTGATGCTGTTTTTCGGTCTCGGCAACGCCTCGAAGGTCCTCCTGGTCGCGCTGATCCTGTACTTCCAGATCGCGATATCCGTCCGCGACAGCGTCCGGAACATCCATCCCGCGTATTTCACCGCCATCCGCTCCCTGGGTGCGTCCGTCCCCCAGATCTACCGTCATGTCCTTTTCCCCGCGATCCTGCCGAACCTGTTCACCGCGCTCCGGATCACGGTCGGCACCAGCATATCCGTGCTGTTTTTCGCGGAGAATTACGCCGCTCGCTACGGGATCGGATTCTACATCATGGATTCCTGGCTGCGGCTCGACTATACAGCCATGTTTGCCGGGATCGCCGCGCTCAGCCTGATGGGCATCGCCCTGTTCAAGCTTATCGCCGGTGCGGAGCGCGTGTTGTGTCGGTGGAACCGGCTGCCTTCCCCCTGAATTTGTA
>CAZDPQ010000150.1:0-5872 GCA_964507305.1 uncultured Oscillospiraceae bacterium | reverse complement strand
AACGAGCTGGCTGCTTATCCGAGAGATATATGCAGTTTTTGTAGCTATATGCATAGCTTGGGAAAAGGAATCATCCTATGTAAACAAACAGACCGGTTTTTCTGTATCGAAGCAAGTAAAAAATCTAGTCTTGTTTACCGTTGCCATGCCGGTCTCATCGAATCGATCCATCCTTTGATCGAGCATGGGCAGTTGATCGGTTTTTTTATGATCGGACAATTTTTGGATTTATCCCCCCGGGAAGAGCAGTGGGAATGTGTTCGGGAAAGAACAAAACATCTGCAGATCCCGGAGGATGAACTGCGGTGGCGTTTTGACCTTTTACCGGTTTTTTCACAGGAGCAGATCAATGCCGCCAGCAGGATCATGAAGATTTGTGCATCATATATTTATCAGCAGCGTCTCATCAATATGACCCTTAGCAAGACGGCTTCAGCAATATATGCGTATATACACGCATACTATGCGGACGATGATAAGATCAGCATCCAGGCAATGACCGGCAATCTTCAGATCAGCGTTTCCACACTTTGCAGCACATGCAAAACAACCTTTGGTCTCAGTTTGACGAAATTGATCCGGCGTATACGGATCGACGAAGCGAAACGGTTGCTTGCCCAATCCGACAACTCGATCAGCGAAATTTCTGACAAGATCGGGATTCCTGATTATAATTATTTCACGAAAGTGTTCAAAACGGAAGTTGGTCTAACTCCACGTGAATATAGAGCAACATTAGGCATGTGATCCGGAGTGTTTCCGATTTTTTCTAATAACAAGTAATAATGTTCTATACTGTCGATATCCAAGAAGAATAAAATAAATATGCATCGTTTGATGGATACACGCAGGGATGTCATAATGTCACAGACGTCATATTTGATATATGACTCCCACGAGGCGATGCAGGTTGACGAATATAGATGCATCATGGAGGCAATTGAAGATTGAATGGATAGGAAAGATAGACTGATCGCTTCGCTGAATTTTATTGAAAGCGATGAAGTCCCTCATTTTATTGATTTCACACACAACAAGAAAGTAGAATTCGAACACTTCGCCGATGAAATCGGCTTCGACAAACAATACGGGAATTATCTGGAAATGTCCGTTTATTCAGGATGGCCCACTGAAATTGAGGGAAAGCCTGGCTTCTTTCGCGATGAATTCGGGGTAGTCTGGAATCGCTCGGGAGTGGACAAGGATATAGGGATGATCGACAATCCACCGATCCGTGATATTGAAAGTTATGAGTATCGTTTTCCTGAAATAAACGCGGATCGCCTACATGGCGAATATGCTCGTCTCATGTCGGGAGATCCTACTGTTTTTAAAATAGCGGGCATCGGATTCTCCATGTATGAAAGGCTGTGGAGTCTTTGCGGTATGGAAAATGCACTGATGGCAATGCTTATAATGCCCGACCGTGTTCATGATCTATTGGATCAAATCTGCGATTATGACATGAAAATCATGGACATCGCACTCCAGTACCCCATCGATGGCTTCTATTTCGGGGACGACTGGGGGCAGCAACGTGGGCTGATCATGGGTCCCGAACTGTGGAGGAAATTTATCAAGCCTCGTATAAAACGACTCTACGATAAGGCGAAAAGGAATGACCTGTACATTTTTCAACATTCATGCGGTGACATATCTCTCATTTTAGAAGATATGGTCGAAATCGGATGTAACTGTTACCAGACAGTTCAACCGGAAATCTACGACCTCGGGAAATTAAAAGATAAATTTGACGGACGTCTGAGTTTTTGGGGTACCATATCAACTCAGCGCTTACTGCCCTTTGCCGATCCTGAAAAAATCAAGCAGGAGACAATTAAAATAATGAACATCATGAAAAAGCACGGCGGATATATAGCTGCTCCTACACATTCGATCCCTGAGGATGTACCCCCCGCTAATATCATGGCCATGCTTGACGTATTTCTGAACCAGAGAAGATATTTCTGATTTTATATTTGTACATTCGAGGCATTGCTTCAGATGAGGGAAAGCAGGATTCACAAAACACACATCAGACGTCTTTTTTACCTTCCCATTGTTCTCCTTATAATATCAGGGGTATCAGTCGGTTGCCGGATACCGGCGAATAGTACAAATCACAGTACTGATTTGTCATATCCTTCAAGATCAGTACTGAAGGAAAGATCTGATTTTCAGAATAGCAGCATCGGGATTTCATCAGGAAGTTCGGAGGATCGTGATATGAGTGACCTAAATGAAAATTTTGCCTATATCATGTCATTTTTTGTTCAAATAGGTACATGGATCGATCAATATCCGATACGTCTTGCATATAGTTACGATTGCCTGCATTGGACTGCTTTGAATGATGGCGAAAAAATTCATCCTTTCAATACCAGGGACCCACATATATTTCGTAAAAAAGACAACACATTTATTATTATTGCCACCGGCGGACATGGGTATCTTAATCTGATCGAATCGAAGGATCTATGCACCTTTTCTGCACCAAGACAAATCTATGTTGGTCCAGGCGGGATTACAGACACTTGGGTAGGTGACATCATCGAAGATCCGGAAGACGGTCAATTTATCATACATTATACGATAAAGTATCCTGATCAACGCGAACATATGTTATATTATGTCAAAACGCCTGATTTCCATGCATTCACGGAGCCTGAGATCCTACTTAAAAAGGAAGGGATCGACATCATCGATTCTTGTATCTATAATCATAAAGGCTGGTTTTATTTGATTTTCAAGAATGATGATGATGATTCAAATCATATTGTTAGATCTAAAAAAGCCACAGGTCCTTACTGCTATGACGAATCCGCACTTTTAATAGACTCCTATTTGGATGGATACGCCGAAGGTGCATTCATCATCCACTCGATATCCGATGATAGGTTATTCCTGTATTATGATCTTTTTATGAACAATGGACGTTGGGGGTTAAAAACTGCTCCAGGGGATTCAACGGATCTTACAGATCCTGCGATTTGGACACGAATGTCCGCGGGAACCGATTACATTCTACCAAAGACGAAGCAGGGGGGGCCAAGGCACGGTAATATCATTATTGTTACAAAACGCGAATTTTATGAAATTCTGGATTTCTGGAAATAGTACCGCATGAATAAAATATTACCCGTCAGGAAGTCAGGCATCATAGCAATCGCCTTTACAGTTGCCTTGGGCTTATTTAGCGGTTTCTCCTATCATTCTATCAATCTCAATGGGAAACAAAACTCATCCTCAGTTGAATATCAATCTGCGGGAATAATTCCAAGCCAATTCATCTCAAATTCATTACCATCCACTATCTACAGTATGCAATATAGTGATATTCCCTCATATTCATGTGATTCATCCGTTTCATCCAGATTGTCGGCATACTCCGGGCATGGCGTTTCATATATAACTTCCGATTTTTACTCAGTCTCCGAAGCATCATCTTCCGCATCCGGATCCGTTCAGTCTGCATTGCCTGTTCCAACCACCGAGCCGGACTTAGCATCTGAAAATGCATATCAAGCATATTTGATGACTTTTTTTGTCCAGACCGGGACATGGCTTGAACAATACCCGATCCGGCTGGCTTATAGTTATGACGGGCTCCACTGGTTGACACTGACCGGAGATACAGGGGTCACATCATTTAAATCCAGGGATCCTCACATATTTCGAAGAGACAATAACACCTTTGTTATTCTCACATCCGGTAGCTACGGATACGTTAATATTATCGAATCGAAAGATATGTGCTCCGATATACAAGTGCGTCAAATCAAGTTGGGACCCGAAAAAGTAACTGACACCTGGGCTGGTGAAATTTTCAAAGATCCAGCGGATGGTATGTATATGATTCACTACACTGTTAAACTGCCTTTCCGCAGGGAACATGTTCTATATTATGTTAAAACAAGGGATTTTATAACGTTCACTGAGCCTAAGGTCCTGATCTCCGAGAATGGAATAGATATCATTGATTCCAGTATATTTTATAACGGAACTAACTATTATCTTCTTTTTAAAAACGATGATACGGATGATACACACATCGTAGGTTCTATTTCTGCAACGGGACCATATCATTATGCAGATTCAAAAATCCTGCTGGATGCCGACTCGGACGGTCCTACGGAAGGTGCATTCATATTACATGAATACAGCAGCAGCCGTTGTTTTCTTTATTATGATCTGTTCATGGAAAACGGTCATTGGGGCTTGAAGACAATGTTTACAAATACGGAAGCAGATGTAATGGACGCCGATCATTGGAAGAAATGTGTAGAAAATATCTTCTATACATTGCCAAAAACAAACCAAGGTGGACCACGACACGGAAATGCCATCACAATCACAAAAGAGGAACTTGATAAGCTGATCATGAAGTGGAAAGGATCGATTATCGGGTAATCATAGGTCTAAAATCGGATGATCAATGAAATCGACCTCCGGTCTTGCCATTCCGTGCAATTCAAATATTACGAGATCATTTTGGCCGGTATGCAGCAGAGGCCCCGGAACGAAGAGAGTCTGCTGAGGACCGATTTCCCAGTATCTCCCGATATTGGATCCATTGATATAGACGCACCCTTTCACAAATCCTTTCATTAAAAGATAAGTGTCTTCAGGTTTATCAACAGTAAAACTCCCTTGCAGGAATGCAGGGAAACTGCTTGGTGATATGCAAGCCCAGCGAAGGGAATGAAGATCATTCAACGGCATCGGGAAGATTTTCCAGCCGAAAAGAAATTGATTTGAAAATCGAACACCGTCCGTGATACCTTTATAATCTTTCATCAATGGCCCGTAGTTTACTCGCCCCATGTTTTCGACCAATATGTCGAGGTCGGTTCCCTCAACGGATACGGTGATCTCTGTTTCAGCCAGGCGGCCATATTGCATTGTACAAATAGGAATTTTGTCAAGAAAGACAATAGCGCGGTCATGGAGATCCTGAAGTGTAAGGAGTGTTTTATCCCTTGGTCCTGATAAATGGGTATGGTAATGAACGAATCCCATGTCCTGACCGAGCATTTCCATAGGGAGAGGCGCAATACTGTCGATTGGAGATGACAATCGGCCAAGAGACTCCCAATAACCGGCGCTGTGGGTCAATTTCACTTTCCTATATGAGGCTTTATGTGATGGAGAAAAGCGCGCGGATGTATCAAGTCCGTCTACATATTTTGCAATGACATCACGGCACAGATAATACTTTTCTGTCGGATCTCCAGCTTCATCGAGCAACGAACCGTAATCGTAGCTCGTGACATCAGGTTCGAATGAAGTTGCACTTTTATTTGCACCATTCGTAAAGCCGAAATTGGTACCACCATGAAACATGTAAAAATTGACAGAAGCGCCAATTTTAAGAATGTGTTCCAGCGTTTGAGCCACCAAGTCAGGGGCAGATCCCGTATTGTGTTTTCCACCCCAGTAATCAAACCATCCGACCCAGAATTCCATGCACATAAGCGGCTTACCTGGCTGGTAATTTTCAAGTATGGCGAAACGTTCTTCGGGATTGCTGCCGAAATTTAATGTTTCCAAGACATCCGGAAGCATTCCGCCCTGAAGCATATAATGAACGGGATTATCTGAAGTAAAAAGTAAAATGTTGATCCCTTTGTTTATCATCATTGTTTTTAGAGTGTTGAGATATTCACGATCATTCCCATACGCGCCATACTCATTTTCGATTTGCATCGCGATTACTGGACCTCCATAGATACACTGCAGAGGACAGAGAAGTGGCAAAATAGAATTAAAATAGCGTCTAACATGTTTTAAAAAGAATTCATCTGAACAGCGTAGATGCATATTTTTATCTTTCAGGATCAGTTTAAGTGTTATGCATAGAATAAAAAAAAAG
>CAZDPQ010000149.1:0-5976 GCA_964507305.1 uncultured Oscillospiraceae bacterium | reverse complement strand
CAGAGAGGATCCGCTGCCGCGGATCCTCATTGAAGAACCGATGCGGTGCATCGGTTCTTCTTTATTAACATAGATCCTCGTTTCCATCGGTATGGCATAACCCGTGAAAAATTGGTATGATGAAAGGGCGCCGGGACACAACATGACGGCAGGCGCCGGGTTCCGGTGCGTGAACATCTGTCGCCGCTTGAAGGCCGGGGATCGTTGAGATGAGATTGAGGGGTTTGCTTCAGTCGATCAAAGAAAGAGACAGGACCGATTACGCCAGGTCGGAATATGAGCGCGCGGATTTTTCGGAGGAACCCTCCACAGAAAATCCGCAGTCCGGGGCCGACGGTGCTGAACATGCAGAGCCCAAGCCTGCCGGCGAGCGTCGGGAGGTACCCGGCCTGAGGAAGCTGCGCGATCTGCGGGGAGCTTTCACGAAGCTTGCGGAAGCTGTGAACAAGAATTACAGCGAACGCAACCAGATCGAAATCGAGAAGGCGGAAAAGGTGATCCGCGACGAACTGGGACAGATCAGGGTCGTCGCGTTCGTCGGAGGCAGCGGGACCGGCAAGAGCACGCAGGCGATCCGGATCGCGAGGCGCTACGGCATATCGTACATCATCGATGACGGGCTTCTGATCAACGGAGGCCGTGTCGTGGCAGGACTTTCGGCCAAGAGGGCGTCGTCCAGGCTCGAGTCGGTCCGGCAGGCGCTGTTCATCGACGAGAACCGTGCGGAGGTCATGCGGCGCGCGCTGGCAGAAAATCTGCCGATGAAGCTGATGATCCTCGGAACTTCGGACGGCATGATCGAGAAAATCTGCGAGAGCCTTTGGCTCCGTAAACCGTCTTCCGTTGTCCGGATCGAGGACGTGACGACGGAGGAAGAACGCCGGAAGGCGATTTTCATCCGCGCGACGCAGGGGCAGCATACGATACCGGTCCCGAGCATGGAGATCAAGCACGAATTTTCCGGATATTTCACAGACCCTCTGAACCGGCTGCTGAGGCGCAGGGATCGGAATGCCGACGCGACTCCGGACAATCCCGACGAAGAGAGGACCGTCGTGCGGCCGACCTTTTCCACCCTCGGCTCGTATTCGATTTCCGACGAGGCGCTCGCGGATATCGCAAGGATCATTCTCCACCGGAAGGTCCCCGGAGTCGACAGGCTGCTGAAATTCGAAGCCGAAAAGCAAAGCTACGGCGTTGCGATCGATATGGAAGTATCCCTTTATTATGGATTCATCGCCCAGGATGTGCTGAAAGAGGCGCAGGAAAAAGTCAGCAAAGCGATCGAGGACCTGACTGCCATGAATGTCGTGATGGTCAATATCCGCGCGAAGCGTCTCGTCAAGCCTGAAACGAAAGCAAAGGCCGGCGGGGGCTAATCCGCTTTCGCCCGGCTCCTGACATAACGGAACATCCAAAGCTGTGCGTACCCGGCGTGATTTCCGAAACGTGTTTCCGCGAACCTGCGGATGTCCGCGGCGGTAGCTTTATCTCCGAGATAGACGCTTTTCATCGTCTTTTCGATCCAGGTGTCGACGGGGCAAATGTCCGTGCGGATCCCGCTGTACAGGAGCACGCAGTCTGCCACCTTTTCCCCGACGCCGGGAAGCGCGCGGAGCTCCTTTCGCGAAAGCGCGGCGGGCTGGGAGGCAAGACGTACGGGATCCGGGACAAAGGAACAGGAGGCCAGCATGCGGGCGGTCTTGACCATGTACGGGCACCGGTATCCGCCGAACGGGGTTTCGCACAGATTGCCGGGAGCGCACCCGACGGGACGCTCCGCATATAGATTGCCGGGAGCGGACCCGACGGGTATCTGCGGGCCGGCGCGGCACAGAAGGCCGGCGATCGCCTGCGCGTCCGGGAACGAATGACCTCCCGGGAAAGACGCCGGGTCGCCGGCGGGCGGCGCAACAGGCTCGCCGCACCGGGCGCACAGGTCTTCGACGAGCTTGGAAATGCGAGGGATGTTGTTCTGTGAGGAAAGGATATAGGAAAACAAGGTCTCTTCGAAGTCCTGGCGGAGAAGGCGTGTCCCGCAGCAGCGCGATGCCGCTTCCCGCATGAAATCGTCGCCGGAGACCGCCCGTACGATCGGGGCATAATCGGTCGGAAGGTCGAAATACCGATGCCATGTGCTGTCGAAATCCTCGGCCGTCGAATTCCGGATCAGCAGATGCCTGCCGCCCGTGAGGGAGACCGTCACGGCTTTCCGGCCGACGATGCCGGCATACCGGCCGTCCCCGATGCTTTTCCACCGGAAACACTGGCCGCACATGAAGGTGCCGTCCGGATCGAAGCCGCCGGGAGAGAGGTCCGCGATATCGCGGATGAGGATGCTGCGGACGCCGGTCCGCGGGTCGGAGGATTCATCGATCCTGAAGCCTTTGATCAGCATGGCGGATGTATTTGGGCCTCCTTTGTGCTACAATCCATTATAACACGCGATGCCGCCGCACAAAGGTCCGGAGCCGGGGGCAGGCGTTCCGCGGAGGTCAGAATGAAAGAAGTCATTTACACGATACCGGTCAACGACGCGTTCCACGAAGTGTGCGAATGCCCGCTCTGCGAACTGGAGGAGAAGACCGTCCAGGATCTGCTCGCGTATTTCATGGGCCCGTCGATGATGGAGCCGGATGTGCGGATCACGACGAACGCGAAGGGTTTCTGCAAAGAGCATCTGGCCGCGATGTACAATCGGCAGGAGAACAGGCTCGCTCTCGGGCTGATGCTGCACACGCACCTGACGGATCTGTGCGCGGATCTGGATCCGAAACTGGGGAAGGCGGCGTCCGGAGGGGCGTCTCCGAAGCTGTTCGGTTCCGGAGGTGACGTCCGGCAGAAGCTTCTCAAGACAGCGGAGGCAATCGAAGGAAGGGTCGCATCCTGCGCGATCTGCGACAGGATCGCATACACCATGGACCGGTATGTCGACGTGATCCTGTGGCAATTTTTCGAGGACGCGGATTTCAAGGAGCGGTTCCTGCGGACGAAGGGATTTTGCCTGCCGCATGCCGCGATGCTCCTGCGGGGATGCGCCAAGTATCTGACCGCGGCCGAAGCCGCGTCGTTTGCGAAAGCCTTTGCGGCGGTCCAGAATCAGTCGATGGAGACGCTCCGGGATGAGATCGAATGGTTCACGCTGAAGTTTGATTACAGGAACGGGGACAAGCCCTGGGGAAATTCGAGGGACGCAGTCCCGCGAACGATCCGGAAGATCGGCGGCAGGTCGGAACTCAATCAGTAAGCGGCGCGCGCAGCGCCCGACTCCGGCCCCGGGTGACAGCCCGGCAGGCGCGCGCAGCGCCCGACGCCGGCCCCGGACGACGGCCCGGCAGGCGCGCGCTCTTTCAGCGACGGTCCTGCCGCCGGAGGATCGTTTCGCCGAGGGAAAGGTCGTCCGGCGTCGTGATTTTGATATTGCTGTAATCGCCCCGGATCATCTGGACTTCGATACCGAAATGCTCCGCCGCCTGCGCGTCGTCTGTGAAATCCAGGTTCAGGGCGGCTGCTTTCGCGCAAAGGTCCGAGATGAGCGGAAAACGGAATGCCTGCGGGGTCTGAACGGCCCACAGCCCGTCCCGCGGGACGGTGGAAACGATCCGTCCTTCGCGGTCCACGACTTTGATTGTGTCCTTCACAGGGACTCCGCATACGCAGGCTCCATGCAGAACGGCTCCCGCCGCGCAGGCCCGGATGACCGAATCGCTGACGAACGGCCTGGCGCCGTCGTGGATCAGGACATAGACATTCTGCCCGCCGGCCTCTTCGCCGTCCGCTGCCGACGGCCCGACGCCCGACGGCATGCCGGGAAGCTTCGCGAGAGCGGAGATCGCGGACATGACCGAACGGAGCCGTGTCGAGCCTCCGGGGGCAATGCCTATCAGCTTGGTGATCCGGTACTTCGCGCACAGATCGCGCAGGAGAGGGATCTCGTCTTCATTGCCGGCGATGAGGATGCCGTCGATGACGGCGCATTCTTCGAACGCGGAGAGCGTTCTGGCCAGGATCGGAGCTCCGCCGATCTCGAGAAACTGCTTATTGACCGGCATGCCCATCCGGGTGCCCCTGCCGGCCGCGGGGATGATGGCGTAGAACCGGTCTTTCGCGGACGCCGGTCCGCGCTGACTGCCGCTGCCGTTTTCCTTTTCCATATCCATCTCCTTATCCGTCTCCATCCCGCGATCCCGCATCGGATCAGAACAGGATGTCGACCATTTCTCCGAGACTGTCCACGAAAAGCAGATCGGGCAGATCCGCTGCTTTCGCCTTTTCGAACTGGCGGCGGCAGGCGCCGGGCAGGATGCAGGCGCCGAACCCCATCCTGCGGGATTCCGTCGCACGCCGGACGGCGGAAGACACGGGCCGGACCTCGCCGGTCAGCCCGATCTCGCCGAAAATGACCGTGCCGGGGCGCGCAGGTTTGCCGCGGGCGGCGGAAACCACGGCAGCCGCGACTGCGAGATCGGCCGAGGGCTCGTCCGTGCTCAGGCCGCCGACGATGTTGATGTAGGCATCCATGCCGCCCAGGCCGATCCCGAGCTTCTTTTCCGCGACGGCGAGGAGCATGCCGGCCCTGATCCGGTCAAGGCCTTGGGTGACTCTGGCTGGATTATTATAGGAAACAGTGTTCAGCAGGGCCTGCACTTCGACCAGCACGGGTCGCGTGCCCTCCATGCAGGCGGTGATCACCGTCCCGGGCACACCGAGCGGACGGCCTTCCAGCATGGCGGAGGAAGGGTTCGGCACTTCGGCAAGACCGCGTTCGGTCATCTCGAACACGCCGATCTCGTCGGTGGCGCCGAACCGGTTCTTGACTGCGCGGATGATCCGGTATGGACTGCGCTTGTCGCCCTCGAAGTAAAGGACCGTGTCGACCATGTGCTCCAGCACGCGCGGACCGGCGATGCTGCCGTCCTTGGTGACATGGCCGACCAGGATGACCGGCATGCCGGTGGATTTTGCAATGCGTAGAAGTCCCGATGTCACTTCGCGGACCTGGCTGACACTCCCGGGAGCCGACGGAAGATCGGGCGAATACATGGTCTGGATGGAATCGATGACCACGGCAGAGGGGCGCGAGGACATGAGGTAATCGGCGATCCGGTCAAATGCGGTGCAGGACAGAAGCCGGATCTGCCCGGAGCCTACGCCGAGCCGTTCGGCACGCAGCTTGATCTGGCGGGGGGACTCTTCGCCGGAGACATAGGCGATCCCGCCCGAGATAGCAAGCTTACCGCACACCTGCATCAGGAGCGTCGACTTGCCGATGCCGGGCTCACCGCCTACAAGAACGACCGAGCCTCGGACGAGGCCGCCGCCGAGGACGCGGTCCAGCTCGCCGATGCCGGTCACGCTGCAGTCGTCCGCTTCGCCCCCGATTTCATCCAGACGGACTGCCTCGGCCCGCTCGCCGGACCCGTCCGTGCCGGCCAGCCAGCCGCCTCCTCCCGCGCCGCCGGCTCTTCCGGCAGCCACCGGGGCGATCCGCTCCTCCGTGATCGTGTTCCAGGCGCCGCAGGACGGGCATTTCCCCATCCATCCGGACGTCTCATGACCGCATTCTGAACAAAAATAGGCGACTTTTGCCTTCGGCATCCTGACTATTCTCCTCCCTTAGCGAACTGTAAACAGTTCGCTTTGAACTGTAAACAGTTCGCTTTGAACTGTAAACAGTTCGCTTTGAACCGTAAACGGTTCGCTGCGGTCCGCTAAAGAAGGGCGCAAAAACACGAGTCTGCGCCCTTCGTAAAGTCAGCTCCTGCATCCGGAACCGGCAGGGCCCCGGCGATTCATCAAACAGCCAGATCCGGCCGGCCGCCTGCCCGCGCTGCGTAAGGTGCGCACAGGCACGGCTGCCGTGCCGCAGCCGGAACGGGATCAGTACATCCCGCTCCCGTACTGGTTGGCCAGATCGTTGATCAGCGACGTGATCACAGGGATCAGCGTGGCAGCCATGATGATCCAGAGGACGAT
>CAZDPQ010000148.1:0-6033 GCA_964507305.1 uncultured Oscillospiraceae bacterium | reverse complement strand
CGGAAAAAGTCCGGATGGACTCTTCTTCGCCGCTGAATGCCTTGACCACGATATGGCTGCCGAACATTTCCTCGACATGTCCGTTGACGTGGCCGAGATATTCCTGCTGACGGATGAAATGCTTCTGCGATTTCCGGATGATCAGGAAAACCGCGATCCCGGACAGCGGAAGGATCACGATCGTCGCGAGCGTCAGCTGCCAGCTGATGGTGAACATCATGACCGTGATCCCGATCAGGGACGCGATGGAGGTGATGATCTGCGTCATGCTCTGGCTGAGCGACTGGCTGATGGTGTCCACGTCGTTCGTGATCCGCGAAAGCACTTCTCCGTGCGTCGTCTTGTCATAAAACCGGAACGGCAGCCGGTGGATCTTGTCATTGATGTCATTCCGCAGCCTGTAGGTGATTTTCATCGTGATTCCCGACATGACATAGCCCTGCAGATAGGAAAAGAGCGCGCTGATGCCGTACAGGATAAGGAGCCGGAGCATGATCGTCCCGATCTTGCTGAAATCGATCGTGCCGGTCCCCGCCACCTTGCGCATGAGGCCGGTGAACAGCTCATCGGTCGCGGTGCCGAGGATCCTGGGGCCCAGGATCATGAATACGGTGGACAGGATGGCAAGACACCAGACGAGGAGGACGGCCCAGCGGTACCGCCCGAGGTAGGCAGCCAGGCTGGCCATCGCCCGCTTGAAATCCTTGGGCTTGTCGCCCGGCCCCATGGCTCCCATCCCGGGAGGGCCCATCATGGGACCTCTGCCGGGGACTCTGCGGGGGGAACGGCCGGAGTCTGTGCTGTATTTCGGGTCGCTCATGCCAATTCCTCCTTTGAAAGCTGAGAAGATGCGATCTCATAGTATTCGGGGCAGCTCCGGAGAAGGTCTTTGTGCCTGCCGGAACCCACGATCCGGCCCTTCTCCAGGACGATGATGTTTTCTGCGTTCATGATGGTGTTGATCCTCTGGGCGATGACGATGACCGTGCTGCCGGCCGTATGCTCCTTGAGAGCCTTGCGCAGCGCGAGGTCCGTCTTGAAATCGAGCGCCGAAAAGCTGTCGTCGAAAATCAGGATCTCGGGCTTCTTCGCAAGAGCCCGCGCGATGGACAGACGCTGCTTCTGGCCGCCCGACACGTTCGCGCCGCCCTGCGCGATCTCCGAATCGAACCGTTCGGGCCTTTCATCGATGAAATCCATCGCCTGGGCGATCCGTGCGGCATCGGCGATCTCATCGTCCGCCGCGTCATGGCTGCCATAGCGCAGGTTGGACGCGATCGTCCCGGAAAGCAGGATACCCTTCTGAGGAACATAGCCGATCCTGGAGCGCAGATCCTTCTGCGTGACCTCCCGGATATCGGTCCCGTCAATCCGGATGCTGCCTTCGGTGACATCGTAGAAGCGGAGGATGAGATTGGCGATCGTGGACTTGCCGGACCCGGTCGACCCGATGATGGCCGTCATCTCTCCGGGCCTGGCTGTGAATGTGATGTCGCTGACCGCGTCTTCTTCCGCGTTGTGATAGCGGAAATGGACGTCGCGGAATTCCACCAGTCCTTTCGATCCGCTGTCGAAATGCCGGGGCTGCTCCGGATCCGCGATCGGGATCTCCGTGCCGAGGACTTCCGCGATGCGGTCGGCCGAAACAGCGGCCCGCGGAAGGAAGATGAACATCATGGAGATCATGAGGAAAGCCATAATGATCTGCATCATATACTGCATGAACGCCATCATGTCGCCGACCTGCATCGACGATTCGGCGATCTGGTGCGCGCCGACCCAGACGACAAGGAGCATGACGCCGTTCATGATCAGCATCATGGCAGGCATCATGAAGACCATGACCCGGTTGACGAACAGCTGGGTCGCGGTCAGCACGCCGTTGGCATCCTCAAAACGCTTCCTTTCGTGCGACTGGGTCCCGAACGCGCGGATGACCATCATACCGCTCAGGTTTTCCCTCGAAACCAGATTGAGCCTGTCGATGAGCTTCTGGATCGCCTTGAACTTCGGGACGGCGATCGACATGACGATCATGATCAGCCCGACCAGGACGACGACGGAAACGGCGATGATCCAGCTCATGGAAGCGGACTTGTTCACCGCCATCAGGATCCCGCCGATCCCCATGATCGGCGCGTAGCAGACCATCCGGATGCCGATCATGAGCAGCATCTGGATCTGCACGACGTCGTTCGTGCAGCGCGTGATCAGGGATGCGGTGGAAAACCGGTCGAACTCGCTGTTCGAGAAGCTCTCGATCTTGGCGAAGATGTCTTTGCGGAGGTTGCGGGCTGTCCCCGCGGCGATTTTCGACGAAATGTAGCTCACCACGACCGTGGCGACCCCGCCGATGAGGGCGATCAGCAGCATGATGAGGCCGATCTTCAGGATGTAGGCGGTCTGGATGCCGCCGAGGTCGACGCCGAGCTCCTTGTAAAATGCCTGGATCATCATCACGCCGCTCTGCCTCAGGATCGTGCCGTCATTGGTCATGGCCTTGACATGCGCCGCGTCGATAGTCTCCTGCGGCAGGCGGTCAAATACCGTCTGCATGGAATACAGCTTGGCCAGATCGATGCCGCTCACGCTGGTCGGCAGTGTCATCCCGGAGGAAGAGCCCGACTGGGCGGCCAGGTCCTTCATGACATTGATGAACGTCCACGTGGAGGCTCCGACCGCTGCGTCGAGCTTCTCCAGTGCCGCCGCGTCCGTATCATCCCGGACATAAAGCTCTTCCCCGGCTCCGGGGTAGAGTTCCGAATAGCTCTTGCCGCCGCGGGCCTTGTCCGATGCGGCGGCCAGCGTGTAATGATCCGCGAAAAGAGCCTTTTCATCCGCCGTCATGAACGTCGTGAGGAATTTCATCCCGGCGGTGCTGACGGCATCCGGCGCGGCATGCTCGATCCCGTTCTGCTGGATCCCGACATTCACGATGTCCGACATGTAATTCGGCAGATTGAGATCGGCCATGGCCTGGATGAACAGCAGCACGATGGCGGCGATCAGTCCGAAGGCAAAGGGTTTGAGGTACCTGGCAAGCTTTTGCACTTTAAAAATCAACTCCTATCCGTCGAGGCGCGAGGCCTGATGCCTGAGATCATCGGTGATGTCGGCCAGCCGTTCCAGCAGGGCGATCAGGGTCTCGGCATCCCTGTCTCCGAGCCTGCGGATCATCTCCGTGTGGATGGCGTCAAAATGGTCCCGGAGCTTCTGTATGGTGGCCAGCCCGGAAGGCGTGGCGGACACGGCGATCCTTCTCCGGTCGTCCGCATCCTTCTCCAGCGCGGCATACCCTTTGTTCACCAGACTATGGAGAAGCTGCGAAACGGCGGGCTTGGATATGTACAGCCCGGCCTTCAGGTCGTCGATGCGGACGCTGACGCCGCAGCCCGTCCCGTTCGCCGTCAGCTTTTTCATGATCAGGAATTCGCTCAGATTGATGTCGCATCCGGGCGGATAGCAGGGTCCGGTCTTCCGGAAGCGCATGACGGCGCCGAGAAAGCGTTTCTTCAAATCCTGATCCAATCCGGCCTGTGCCCCTTTCCGTCTTTTTCACTCCGCGCATAATTGTTAAGCGCTTACCTATTATAACCACGCTTTTCCTTGAATGCAATGGCGGAATGCGCTCTGTTTGTGAACAATCGTGAACAACGAAACGGTCGGGAAATGGAGAAAAACGGTCAATACCGGCTGCGCATGGAAGAGGGAAGCGTCATCTCAAACCGACAGCGGCCATGTCCGAGAAGAGGGGATTCCAGGACGCGAATGTCCAGCTTTTCCCCGAAAATCACGTCGAATCCGAACTTCTCGAACCCTGCGCTGCAGTAGCACCAGGTCCCGCTGACGCGCGGACCGCCGGAACGGAAAGACTCGCGGACGAACGGGCAATGGCAGAGGTGATAGCGCCGCTTGTCAGGATCGGTCTCTTTCAGCAGGCGGACGGTGTCGAAAGGGATCTTCGTGGCATACAGGCGGTCGCCGTCCCGCACTGCGGAAAGGATCTCCTGATCGGCCTTCACATAGTCGACGACGTCCTGTGTGATGATCTGTTCGAACCAGATCTTCCGGCTGTCGCAATGGCGCTGAAGCTCCGCGACTCTCCGGGCGTGCAGCTCACGCAGATACGTATCCAGCGATGTTGATTTCAGGTACAGCTCACGCTCCCCGGCGAAACTCTCCGCCGGGATCCCGTGGTTGTTGCCTGACAGGACCTCGCGGCACCGGCTCTCCGGGAGGCAGGCTTCGAGGCGGCTGACGAACCCGGCTGTGAAGGAAGGCATATCTTCCGGCGGTGTCCCGAGGGGAGGCGTCGGGTGATCCGCGTCGATCCGACGCCGGAGCTCCGGGCCGGCCGACGCTTCGACGGAGTCCAGAATGCTGCCGATGACGCCGTCGGCGCCGAAAAGCAGACAGAAATAAATGTATATATCCTGAGATCCGATCAGGTAAAAGTACCGCGCGAGCGCCAGAAGGGTGTCGGCGTGATCCGGACGCGTACCGTCCAGAGTCCTGACATAGCCGGCGATGAGCCGCTCGTCCGCGCTTTCGAGGGAACAGAGGCCCGAACGGGCCAGCCAGGACTCGAGGGCCCGCACGGCAGAAACGGCCGCCTCGGCTTTCGCGTCGTCCAGACCGCGACTGGCATAATGATCACGAAGGATATCTTCATTCATGGCAGAAATCTCCTGTCCAACAGGCTAATTGTATCACAGGAATGGACGACATTCACCGTTTTTCTTGCTATCCGGACCCGTGCGTGCTATGAATGAAGAGATGAGAGGGGGGATCGGCATGGCGGACCATGTGCTTGAATGGCTGCTGGACGGCGAAAATCCTTCCGTCCGGTACTTTGCGCTGCTCTCACGGATGGGAAAACCGGCGGAGGATCCGGAAGTTCTGGAAGCCCGGAAGACGATCATGGAAAAAGGACCGGTCCCGAAGATCCTCAGCCTTCAGAACGAGGAAGGCTACTGGGATGATCCCGACCGGTTCTACAAAAACAAATACAACGGGACTGCCTGGGCGGTCCTGCTCCTCGCGGAGCTCGGCGCGGATCCGGACGATCCGCGGGTGCGGAAAGCCTGCGGATTTCTTCTGGACAATTCACAGGAAAAGGAGGAAGGCGGTTTTTCGATCGACCGGAGCACGCGTCTCGGCGGCGGAAGACCGGGCGGCGTCATCCCCTGCCTGACCGGGAACATGGTCTATGCGCTGACCCGGCTCGGTTTCGGAGACGACCCGAGGGTCCGGCAGGCGATCGCCTGGATATGCCGGTATCAGCGTGCGGATGACGGAGAGACGGGATTTCCTGCTGACCCTTTCTATCAGCGATACCGGATGTGTTTCGGAAAACACACCTGCCACATGGGGGCGGCCAAGGCCCTGAAAGGCCTCGCCGCGATCCCTTCCGGCCGGCGAAGCCCTGAAATGTCCGCAAAGATCGATGAGCTTGCCGAATATTTTCTGATCCACCATCTTTATAAAAAAAGCCACAGCCTCGGAGAAGATGCGCGCCCCGGATGGCTCCGGCCGGGCTTCCCCCTGATGTACCAGACGGACAACCTTGAATTGCTCGAAATCATGAAAAGCCTCGGGATCCGGGACGCCCGCCTGAAAGAAGCGGAAGACGCGCTGGGGGCAAGGCGCCTGGAAGACGGAACATGGAGACTGGAGAATTCCTTTAACGGGAAGATGCCGGTGACGATCGAGCGGAAAGGGGAGAGGTCCCGCTGGATTACGATGAAGGCGCTGAACGTGCTGACATGACGGTGACAAAAGGGCTGACATGATGCGCTGAAAATAGTATACTGGTACAAAAATCAGCAAGGGCGTGCACGGGGATGAAATTTTCGATCGCATCGGCTGCGGCAATCAAGGCGGGACTGGTCAAGGCTTTCCGGGAGGACCGGGACTTTTCGCTCTTCATCGCGGCAGGCTTTTTCGCCGGGATCGCAGGCGGCATCAACAATTCGGCGTTCAATAATTTCCTGAATGATGTATACCGGCTGTCTGCCGAGCAGCGCGGCTTCG
>CAZDPQ010000147.1:0-6140 GCA_964507305.1 uncultured Oscillospiraceae bacterium | reverse complement strand
AAACGGGACGATCCCAGCCGTGTATGCCGACCGGATCCGTCTGGCCAAGCAGACCGGCATGAAGGCCGTCCAGCTTTTCGAGCAGGGGCTCAACGCGCGCAGGATCATGACGAAGGACGCCATGCTCAATGCCATGAAGACCGATATGGCCCTCGGAGGATCCACGAATTCGATCCTGCACATGATCGCCGTGTCCCACGAAGCGGGAGCCCCGATCACGATGCAGGAGATCTCCGCGGTCAGCAGCTCGGTCCCGCAGCTTTGCCGGCTCAACCCCGCCGGCCCTTACTACATCTGCGACCTGAATGAGGTCGGGGGCATCACGTCAGTGCTTGCCGAGCTGGTCAAGGGCGGCCATATCGACGGGGAGTCGCCGACGGTCGACGGGACGATCGCGTCCCGGATCGCGGACTTCCGGATCAAGACATCGGCTTCCCGCGCGGCAGGCGCCGACGGCACCCTGATCCGGCCCGTTACGGACCCTGTAGCTCCTGATGGCGGGATCGCCATCCTGTACGGCAACCTGGCTCCGGAAGGCTCCGTGGTAAAAAAGGGCGCGGTGCTGCCCGAGATGTACCGCCACCGCGGGCCGGCCAGGATTTACAATTCAGAGGACGAGGCTTCCGCAGCGATCTTTCGCGGGGACATCCGGCATGGTGACGTGGTGATTATCCGTTTCGAAGGTCCGAACGGCGGTCCCGGCATGCGTGAGATGCTGACACCGACGAGCGCGCTCGCCGGCATGGGGCTCGATAAATCCGTGGCGCTCATCACCGACGGACGGTTTTCCGGCGCCACGAGGGGCTCGTCGACCGGCCATGTCTGCCCCGAGGCCGCGCTCGGCGGCCCGATCGCCTATGTCCGCGACGGCGACATCATCGACATCGACATCCCGGGCCGCTCCCTCAACATCATGGGACGCAGGGAGGACGGCACCGAATACATCCTCCGTACGGAGGAGATCATCGCGAGGCCGCGCGCGCGGCTTCCAGACCGCCGGCTGAGCGGGATCCTGGCCAAATACGTCGCATTCGTCGGCAAAGCGTCCGAAGGCGCGATCATGAAAGTCAAAGGAGAGGAGGATTCGCAATGAATGGAGCTCAGACGATCATCAAGTTTCTGGAATCAAAAAATGTGACCGAAGCGTTCGGTTATCCCGGAGGTCCCGTCATTGTACTGTATGACGCGATTTACGAAGCCTGCTTTCCGCACATCCTGACACGGCACGAGCAGGGCGCCGCGCATGCGGCGGAAGGCTACGCCAAGGCAACCGGCAGGATCGGCGTCATGTTCGCCACTTCCGGTCCCGGTTCGACCAATCTTGTCACGGGACTCGCCGACGCCTACCTGGACTCTGTCCCGGTGCTTGCCATCACGGGTGCGGTCGCACGGTCCTCCATCGGCAGCGACGCGTTCCAGGAAGCCGACATCAACGGGATCACGCAGCCGATCACCAAATGCAATTACCTGGTCATGTCGCCCGGAGAGCTGCTCCCGGCGCTGGAAGAAGCGTGGAAGGTCGCGAAGGAGGGCAGGCCCGGTCCCGTGCTGGTGAATGTCCCCAAAGACATCCTGTCCGCCCCGATCGAGCCCGGCGTAGCCAGAGGACCGGCCTACATGCGGCACAGGCCGGAGAAAATGCACACGGAAAAATACCGCGACGCGGTAACGGAGGCGCTACTGAAGTCGAAACGCCCGCTTCTGCTGGTCGGCGGCGGAGTTATCCTGTCGGATGGCGCTCCGGGATATCTGAAGGAATTTGTGGACCGGACGGGTCTCCCCACGGCGTATACGCTGATGGGCAAAGGGGCGCTGTCCGAATACCACCCGAAAAGCCTGGGGCTTGTCGGGATGCACGGTTCCCCGCAGGCCAATGTCGCGCTCGGCATGTCCGATCTGATCCTTGCGGTCGGGATGCGCTTCTCCGACCGGGTCGTGGGCGATCCCGCCAGTTTCAACAAGAAGCAGAAAACCATCATCCATGTCGACCTTGATCCGGCGGAGCTCGGCAAGCTGGTCCGTCCGACGATCGCGATCGAGGATGATGCCGCGGGTTTCTTCCGGCAGATGCTGGACGGCCTGCCGGAGATCGACAGCACGGGCCTGTGGAGCGAATGGCTTGCCTTGCTGGATGCCAGGAAGGCCCGGTACGAGCAGGTCAAGGCGGCCATGTACGAAACAGACGGCAGCCTGACGCCCCAATTTGTCATCCACCGCGTGGCCGAAACCTTCAAGGGCAGAGATCCGATCCTTGTCACCGATGTCGGCCAGCACCAGATCTTCGCCGCGCAGCATTTCAATGTGGAATCACCGCGTTCCTTCATCACATCCGGAGGACTCGGCACCATGGGATTCGGCCTGCCTGCCGCCATCGGCGCCGCCACCGGATGCCCTGACCGGGATGTGGTCCTCTTCGCGGGCGACGGCGGATTCCAGATGACCATCCAGGAACTGGGACTCCTGAGCAAACGGCAGTGCAACATCAAGATCTTCATCATGGACAATGCCTGCCTGGGCATGGTCAAGCAATGGCAGGAGCTTTTTTTCAACAAGCATTATTCCGAAACGACACTGGACAACAACCCGGATTTTGTCAAGATCTGCGAAGCCTACGGCCTTGAAGCGATCCGCGTGTTCAGCGCGGACGAGCTCGAAGGAGCGATCCGCAGGGCGGTTTCCTTCAAAGGCCCCTTTGTCGTGCATTGCATGCTGCAGGGCAATGAAAATGTGTATCCCATGATCCCGCCCGGCAAGCAGAGCCACGAAATGCTCTACCCGTGGAAAGACGAGGAGTGAGCATCCGGGAAGGCGAGGGGTGGAATGGATGAAAAAAACCGCGGAAGACGATCCGCGGTTTTTTTTGATCTTTGTGATCCGGCGGGACACAGCCGTTGCTCCGCCCGCCGTGTAAAAAGAGGGGTCAGACTTCGATCTCGGCGTTCCAGCTCATCTTGGCGCGGAGCTCGCGGCCGATCTGCTCGACCTGGTGCTCCGACTCCAGCCTGCGCCTCGCGTAGAAATTCATCCTGCCGCTCTGATTCTCGAGGATCCATTCGCGGGCGAACTTGCCCTCCTGGATCTCGCGGAGGACCTTCTGCATTTCTTTCTTCGTATCCTCCGTGATGATCCGGCGCCCGACGCAATAATCGCCGTATTCCGCCGTGTCGCTGACCGAGTACCGCATCAGGCTGAGCCCGCCCTGGGCGATCAGGTCGACGATCAGCTTCATCTCGTGGACGCACTCGTAATAAGCGTTCTCGGGATCGTATCCCGCTTCCACCAGCACTTCGAAGCCGGTCTTCATCAGCTCGGTGACTCCGCCGCACAGCACGGCCTGCTCGCCGAACAGATCTGTCTCGGTCTCTTCGCGGAACGTCGTCTCGAGGAGGCCGCCGCGCGAGCAGCCGATCCCGTGCGCATATGCGAACGCGATGTCACGGGCATTGCCGGTCGCGTCCTGCTCGACCGCGAACAGTGCCGGGACGCCGCGGCCGGCCTTGAACTGGCTGCGGACCGTATGGCCGGGGCCCTTCGGGGCGATCATGATCACGTTGATATCCTTGGGCGGAGCGATCCTGCGGTAGTGGATGTTGAAGCCGTGCGCGAAAGCCAGGGTCTTGCCAGGGGCGAGATTGGGCGCGATGTCCTTGACATACAGGTCGTGCTGCTTCTCGTCCGGGATGAGGATCATGACCACATCCGCGAGCCTGGCCGCCTCGGCGGGCTCACAGACCCGAAGTCCGGCCTTCTCGGCCTTCTCGCGGGAACTGCTTCCCTCAAGAAGCCCGACGATGACACTCACACCGCTGTCCTTGAGATTGAGCGCGTGGGCATGCCCCTGGCTCCCGTACCCGATCACCGCTACGGTCTTGCCGTCCAGCGAACTGTTGACGCATTCGTCATCCTTGTAAATCCTTTTCATTCTGACCTCCTATCATCCGTATCCTGCTGGATAAACGATCCATCCGTCCGCACCCGCGCAGCCGCATCCCGGTCCGGGCCGGGCAGCCGCGTGTACGGCCTATTCGGCGTTCATGCAGTCCTCGCCGCGCTCGATCGCGAGCTGGCCCGTCCTGACGATCTCCATGATGCCGTACGGCTCCAGAAGCTGCACGATCGCCTTGACCTTCTCTTCCGTCCCGGTGATCTCCAGGGTCGTCGTCGTCAGGGAAATGTCCACGACATGAGCCCTGAAAATATCCACGATCTGCATGATCTCCGAACGGTTCGCGGAATCGGTCCGGACCTTGATCAGGACGAGCTCCCTGGTGAAAAATCCGGCACCCTTGAGATGCTTGACCATCAGGACGTCGGAAAGCTTGTGGAGCTGCTTCGTGATCTGGTCGACCGTATCCTCGTCGCCGACCGTGACGACCGTGATCCGGGAAATCTCCGGGTTGTGCGTCGTGCCGACGACCAGGCTCTCGATGTTGAATCCGCGGCGCGTGAACAGTCCGGCAACGCGGGAAAGGACCCCTGCGTGGTTCTCGACCAGGATGGATAAGGTATGCTGCATTGCCGGCTCCTTTCTCTGGCGGCCATCGCGTCCGCCCGTCCGCCGCGGCGGGACCGTATGGTGCCGCCATCATAATGGTTATCTAATAAGGTATCACGAACGACCCTCAATATCAACACGTTGAAGGAAAAAGGCTGAAAACGACAAAAAAAAGTGTGTTCCGTAAAAAAGCCTCCCGTAACAGCTCAAAGAGGGGAGCGTGCATGGGAGGCAAAGGGGCTTGGGCCGCTTCAGCAGAACCGCGCGACCCCCTCGGGCAGATGCTCGGGGTCGGCGCTCAGGATGAATGTGAAGCGGACGTTCTGGGATTCGGAGAAAGGCTCGAGCTTGCGGAGAAAATCGTCGAACTGGGCGATGTCGTCGACTTTGGTCACTTTTTTAATACTGTCTACATATATATCGGTGAGGTCATAATCCTGCGAACAGACTCCGGCCAGAAAACTCAGGAACGGGTCATAACCTTCCGTGGGATAATCATCCATGTCGATCAGACGGATACGGGGCTTGATCTGGGTATCGAGGCGCTTTCCCCTGACGATGCAGACGACGCTTCTCTTGGGGTCCATGGCTTCGAGGTTCATCTCGTCCACGAGCCTGGCGGTCTTGCCCGTACCCTTCAAACCCACTATTACCTTTATCATGGCCTTCGTCCTCCTTTTCCATAAGGCTTTCCGCCTTATGAGATTATCATATCGTACTTTCCGGGGAAATTGAATATTGAAATGTGTCTTTTGCAGGAACTTTCTGTCAAAAACATCGCGCCGGTTTTGTGTAGAACGTCCAAAGCCGCCTTATGGCATTCCTGAGGAAAACCCGAGCTGCCATAAGTGCCGCCGTCCGTTTGACATTCCGCCGGAAAATCCGCATAATGACCCGGAGAAGGGCTTCTCGCGGAGCCGCAGCGCGCGGGGCAGAAGCCCCCGGATTTTCAGGGAGGCCGGTTCGTGGATCAGAAAGAGACCAGGGCGCTGATGGAGCGGTACGGGATCATCCCGACGAAATCGCTCGGGCAGAATTTTCTGGTGGACGGCGCGGTACGGCAGCGCATCGCGGACCGTCTGGATCCGGACGGGCGCGACCTCGTGATCGAGATCGGACCCGGCACCGGGGAGCTTTCCGCCCTGCTGGACGGCCGGTGCGCCCGACTGATCCTCATCGAGATCGACCGCCACCTGATCCCGCTGCTGCAGGAGCGCTTCGCCGGATCCCCCGGGACGGTCATCCTGTATGCCGACGCACTGAAGGAAGATCTCCCCCGGATCGCGCGGGACGCGCTCGCCGCTCTGCCTCCGGGGACGCGGACCAAGATTTTATCCAATCTTCCGTATTACATCACGACACCGCTCATCACGCGTCTTGTCATGGGGTTCCCGGACTGCGAACGCATGGTGTTCACCCTGCAGGCGGAAGCGGCGGAGCGGCTCCTTTCCCCGGCCGGCACATCGGGTTACGGCGTGCTGCCGGTCCTGATCCGGCTGCTGTACGACACCTCGCTGTCGAGCGTGATCCCGCCGTCATGCTTCTACCCCAGACCCGACGTCGGCTCGGTGACGATGACCCTGAACTCGAAGCCGGATATACGGATGCCGGCGGAGGAGCGCATCAGGTTCGAGCGATTCCTGAA
>CAZDPQ010000146.1:0-6190 GCA_964507305.1 uncultured Oscillospiraceae bacterium | reverse complement strand
TTCGCGGAGCTGCTGGGTCAGCATTTTTGGGGTAGCCTGCGGGATGAGCTTGCTTAGCTCACCAAAACGAAGCGTGTCATCAATCAAATGCCACAGGATGAGGGATTTATACTTCCCGCCAATTAGTTCAATCGTTGCGCCTACAGGGCAATTATACTCATCAGTTTTGCATTTCATTTTTGTTCTTTGCCTCCGACAGTATCAAATTAGGTACTATAATACATTTAAGTATGTACTGGTAATTTAATAAATAGATATATCATAAATAGCATGATGACGCAGCAATGTCAAGGCCCGGAAAGCAGACATGCCATAAATGCTCTGATTATAACAGTATCTTTATAGGTACTATAGCACAAATAAGTGCATACTATCTTAAATAAAAATAGCTGTTACAATCATATCAATGACTGTTGAGCAAGCAGATTCAAGCCACAACAATCATTACCCTGAACATAACAGAGACCAGCTATTAAAAGTCAAGAGGGAAAATGAAAGATCTTGACCAAAGATAGAAAAGCACCTTGACAGTAGAATATTGAACAAAGAGAGCATGCGAAGCAGACCCAACACGGAAGTGGGTCTGCGAGCGAAAGACAGTTTATTCAAATTATGGTTCTGGCGAATCTTGATTCATCCGTATTTCGTAGGGCTTATTGGCCTTTAAAACGGCGTGAATCGTGTACGTCAGCTTCCTGGCTACCGCACCAATGGCCGTGCCGTGAGCCTTACCCTCCGCTCGCTTCTTTTCGTAGAATGCCTTAAAAACAGGGTCGTGCCGACAAGCGACAACAGCAGACATCCAGATGGCTCGCCTGAGGAACGGTGAACCGCGTTTGGACAAGCGGTTGTGTGTGCCGGTGTAATTGCCGGACTGCATGACCGTCGGGTCAATGCCGGCGAAGGCAACCAGCTTCTTGGGGTTGGAGAAGCGATTGATGTCGCCGATTTCACCCAGAATAATCGCACCGGTAGCCGGCCCGACACCCGGTATGGAAAGGATGACGGAATTGATCTTCTCCAACTGCTGGCGAATCTGTTCGTCAATCTTGTCGATCTGGCCCTCGGTGTAGTCAATCTGTTCGATGAGAATGCGGATCTGAAAGGCGAAGGTGTCGGTAGCCAGATCAAGGCCGCAGGACGACTTGGCTGCCGCCTTGAGTTCCTGGGCTTTAGCTGTGCTGTGGTGGCCTCTGCTGGCTTTTTTGAGTAGCGTGGCCAGGGATTTCGTGTTGGCCTCGAGACATTGCTCAGGCGTCCCATAGGTCTTCAGGAAAGCCTTGGAGCTTTCGCCGAAGACATTGGAGAACAGCTTCTCGTACTCTGGAAAAACCTGATCCAGGATCGCAATGACCTGCATCTTGTACATGGCGCAGGTATCGACCATGGACTCCCGGAACCGGGCCAGATTGCGCAAGGCGACCATGTCCTCGTCGGCCAGGTGCGTTTCTGTGTACTGGCCGAAACGGATCACCTCGGCCACCAGAAAGCAGTCTACAGCATCTGTTTTAGTCTGGCGAATATTGAAATTGCGCAGACTGTCAGACTGAATGGGATTGATGACCGAAATGCTGAAGCCCTGCTTGTGCAGAAAAGAAAAGAGTGCCAGCCAGTACTGGCCGGTCGCCTCCATGCCGATCCGCAGTTCCTCGCCCGCCGTATTCTTGGCAGCGATAAAGTTCAGCAGTTTGTCGAATCCTTCGGACGTGTTGCCAAATCGCAATGATTTGCCTTTGTGAGTACCGTCAGTATTGACCATTCCGGCCTCGTGGTTGTTCTTGCCAATGTCAATTCCCAGATACAGCATGGCTCACCCCTGATTAGAATTTGCAGGATGATTCCTCACACTCAAGCGGCACACAACCTCCTTGGACAGGCAGAGAAGTCCGAAGACTCAACATCCAGCTCATTCGTGAACAGCCGCACGAGGTGAGGCGCTAGTCTCCGTTACGAGGACAATCCCCAAGGTAATATACCAGCGACACTCAACCCACATGCTTTCATTATCGCAGGTTCTCTTTGTTCAATAAACTATTATCACCGTGCGACAACTATATTCTAGGAGGTGATTCATAAATGAATAGTCAGATACTGAGTATCAGAGGAATGACCTGTGCGGCCTGTGCACAGCGAATCGAAAAAACGGTTCGGAAACTTGCCGGTATTGGACAGGCAACAGTGAACCTGGCGAGCGAAAAGCTGTTCGTGGAATACGACAACGCCGTCGTCCAGCTGCCGGCAATCAAGGATGCAGTAACCAAAATTGGCTACCAGGTGGTCGAACAAACCGACAATAGCAACGTCACCATCCCCATTGGCGGGATGACCTGCGCAGCCTGTGCCCAGCGGGTAGAAAAAGGCATAAAGAAACTTGAGGGCGTGGAAAGTGCAACAGTCAACTACGCCACCGAGAAAGCAACAGTGGTCTTTGACCCACATAAGGTTAGATTGTCGGCAATCAAAGAAGCCATAGTAAATGCCGGTTATAAGGCACTTGAGATTGTGAAGGCCGATGCAGCGGATGCGGACAGGGTGCGCAAGCAAAAAGAAATCAAAACGATGTGGAAAAAATTCATTATTGCCGCAGCATTGGCGCTGCCTCTGCTATACATCGCTATGGTGCCAATGATAAAGTTCATTAAGCTGCCGTTTCCTTCCGTACTAAATCCGATGGGGTTTCCGCTGTTGTACGCATTACTCGAATTGATTCTTGTCATCCCGATTATTGCTGCTGGGTATAAATTCTACACCGTTGGCTTCAAAGCGCTTTGGCGGCGAAGCCCCAACATGGATTCGCTGATTGCCATAGGTACAACTGCAGCCGTACTTTATAGTATTTATAACGTATTCCAAATTGCAGCGGGTAACTTTGGCGCAGTGGAATCACTCTATTTTGAAACAGCAGGCGTTATCATTGCGCTGATTTTGCTCGGTAAAACGCTTGAAGCCGTTTCCAAAGGAAAAACAAGTGAGGCCATTAAAAAGCTGATGGGGCTTGCCCCTAAAACCGCGCTGATTATTCAAGATGGCGTTGAGAAGGAAATCCCCATCGACGAGGTGGAAATTGGCGACATCATTGTGGTGAAACCAGGTGCCAAGATTCCGGTAGACGGCACAGTCATTGAAGGCCATACCTCTATTGATGAATCCATGCTGACCGGTGAGAGCATGCCTGTGGATAAAAAAGCGGGCGATGCGGTATACACTGCTTCGATGAACACCACTGGCACCTTTCAATTCAAGGCCGAAAAAATCGGCAGCGACACTGCTTTGGCGCAGATTATCAAGCTTGTTGAGGACGCGCAAGGAAGTAAAGCCCCGATTGCGGCTATGGCTGACAAAGTTTCCGGCGTGTTCGTCCCGGTGGTTTGCTTAATAGCGCTGTTGGTTGGGGTGGCGTGGATGATCGGCACCGGCGGCGATGTGAAATTCGCCCTTACCATCTTCATTTCCATTCTGGTTATAGCCTGCCCATGCGCTCTGGGATTGGCAACACCAACCGCCATCATGGTGGGAACCGGCAAAGGCGCAGAAAACGGCATTCTGATAAAAGGCGGCGAAGCTTTGGAAACCGCCCACAAAATCAACACGATTGTCTTTGACAAAACTGGTACGATTACCGAGGGTAAGCCTACCGTCACGGATGTACTGACTGCGCAAGGCATACAGGATTACGACTTGCTGCAAATTACTGCCTCAGCTGAAAGAGGTTCCGAACATCCTCTAGGTCAAGCAATTGTCCAGGGCGCACTGAACAATGGTTTTGAATTTCTGAAAGTTGACACCTTCAACGCCATAACAGGACGAGGCATTGAAGCCGGAATAAACGGCCTATCTGTTCTGGCCGGCAATCGCAAGCTGATGGACGAACGCAGCATCTCTTTGGCCGGCATGGAATCTGCAAGCGACAGGTTGGCAGAAGAAGGTAAAACACCGATCTATGTTGCTATTGACGGCACGTTGGCGGGTATTATCGCCGTAGCCGATGTAGTCAAGGCATCAAGCAAAAAGGCCATTGAACGTCTGCACAAAATGGGCATAGAAGTTGCCATGATTACTGGCGACAATAAAAAGACCGCGGCCGCTATCGCCAAACAAGTGGGTATTGACCGTGTACTTGCCGAGGTACTTCCTCAGGATAAGTCCAACGAGGTCAAAAAGCTCCAGGCTGAAGGCCGCAAAGTGGCGATGGTGGGAGACGGCATCAACGATGCGCCTGCACTGGCACAAGCCGACATTGGTATCGCCATTGGATCCGGCACCGATGTGGCAATGGAAAGTGCCGACATCGTGCTAATGAGAAGCGACCTGATGGATGTTCCCACGGCTATCAATTTGAGCAAAAAAACGATCCGAAACATTAAGCAAAACCTTTTTTGGGCGTTCGGTTACAACGTAATCGGAATACCGATTGCGGCAGGTGTCCTGTATTTGTTCGGCGGTCCTCTGCTCAACCCGATTTTTGCCGCCGCTGCCATGAGTTTAAGCTCAGTTTCGGTTCTGACCAACGCTCTGCGTTTGAAGAGATTCAAGGCCGAATCCAGAAAAAATTTGGTTTCAAGCATTCCTGCCTCCGTTGCGCCAGGCACATCTCATGTCTCCTTTCAGAGCTCACTTGCTAGTTCTGCGCAGACTACCATAGCGCCACCGGTGCAAAATGCGCTGGAACAATCTGCAGCGGATGTGGTCGACAGCAAAGCGACAGAGCAATGCTCTGCATTGGCAAACAGAGATGAAACTATTTTCATCGTCCTCAACGATGATGGCACGGGAACTGCGCTCAACAAAGAAGGCATGCTGTTTGGCAGGCTTGTTCCGCAAGGCATTCTCAAGCATCAGGTTCTCAGCAAATACGGCAGGGTGCTTGGCGATATTCATGGATTCTATGGCTCATGGACAGAAATTCTAAACAATCTGCAAGCACCGAGCGGTTTAGAGGACGATACTGCTGCCATCAGGGCAAGGGCGCTTGCCAATGCTGATTTCCCTCATGATAACGACTGCGAAGCTTATATCTATCTTATTCCCAACGATGATGGATCAAGCACCGTGCTGGATAAGGACGAGAATCTGCTGGGCCGGTTGATTCCGCAGGAAGGCGCGAACTATATTGTATTTAGCAAATACGGTAAAACACTGGGAGTTGTCAGCAGATTATCCAACACCTGGACTGAAATCGTAAAAGTGCTTGACCCGGTAAAGATTTCTAATGTGACAGAAACGTCTCCGGTCATTGATATACATGAAGAAAACGAAATACAACCAGATAAGGAGGACAACAATGTAAGCGCTGAAATCCAGGCCATTACAGAAGATTTGCCTGATTCAGGCGATGTGGCTGTAAATACCCCAATTGTTATTTTTCCAAATGACGACGGGACTTATACCATCCTTAGCGAAGATAAAGAGGTATTTGGGCAGGTCATACCACAACTGAATAAAACAAATCTTGTCATTGACCGTGACGGCAACCTGATAGGTTTTGTCGACAGGTTGTACAATTCTTGGGAAAACATATTGCTGAATATTAAAAAGAGAGGTTATAACAATGCATAAGAAAATCCGTCTGATCGCGGTGCTTGCCGCAGGCCTGGCCATTGCTTTATTCATTACCGGCTGCTCATCCCTTGATGTGGTAGGCAAACAATCGATTGCCTCATTTGACGACGTGCTGAAGACCATCCCTGACAAGGTGAAAGCCGATGAGTTGAATGTAGGCTGGGCGCTCACCTCACCTGATGATTCGGTGCGCTTCATCTGGAGTCAGGATTACAGTCTGGCACCTCTCCATGATGTCATGCTCGAGTTTGATGCACAGCCATTTCTCGACGCAGGGCTTGACCCCAAAAAGTTGCCGGACAATTACGTCTTCTATGAAGGTGACACAATGGGTAGCATGGGCGGTAAAATGCTGATGGTTGGCAAGAATCTGGGAAGCGACAAGTTGACCTATAAAGGCGACCCAACCCCACTCACTGCTTACGAGCAAATCGTGAACAAATACCGCGATTCGATCAACTATCATACAACCCTTGACCACTACGGCGTGAAACTCGGGGACGGCAATATGTTTGAGTGGGCAAAGGATATGAAAACCAATGGCTATGACAAATCAAACCAGGACAAAGATATTGTGTTCGTGCTGAATCCCGAGCCGCTGATTGCAGCGGGTGTCGATCCGGCAAAGGTT
>CAZDPQ010000145.1:0-6356 GCA_964507305.1 uncultured Oscillospiraceae bacterium | reverse complement strand
AGTGGGGCGTCGCATACCTTTTCATCGATACGGTAACGAAAAGCAAGGATGGCTATTATTGGCTCCACTTCAAAAGCCCGCTGCTGCTGAACACCGTCTTCAGCGACGCGTGGATCAGCCAGTACGGGAAGGAAGGAACTCTCGAAACCGGGGATGGGATATGCCTTCTGTACGGGACGCTGATCGGGGTCTCGCTGGACAACTGCAAACAGATCACGATCAAGGATCTGTCATGCTATATCGGCAAAGGCGGATTCTGGGAAAACGGCGGATACGGCAATCACCGCTGGATCAACTGCAGGTTCACCACACGGCCGGGCACCAACCGCATCCTGGGCGGTGACGGCAGCATGACCCAGGGGTTGAGGCACGGCTCGCTTTTTGACAATCTCTACATGGGCGTGACAAGCGACGATGCTGTCAATATCCACGGTTTCTGGAGCAAGCCGAAAAGCGTCGGCGGGAACCTGGTGCTGTTCGATTTCGCGCCGGTCGGCATACAGGCAGGCGATCCCGTCGAGTTTTACGACGCGGCGGGCAACCTGATTGAAACGGGCGAGGTTCTGGAGACGCCGCTTGCGAGCTACAATTACAACGGCTTTCTGTCCAGCCCCATCCGGCTCAAGGATCCGCCTTCAGCGTCGGTAACGTCACTGCTCGCGCGGTGGCCGAACAGCGAGTGCGAGGGATGGAAAATCACGAACTGCTATTTTGACAACATCTACCAGAGGATCCTCATCCAGACCGGTCCCGGGACGTTTGAGAACAACACGGTGCGCAACATGGGAAGCAACCTCGCGCTGGACACCAACACGGCCGATTATGAAGGCGGATTTCTTCGGGATATCGTGGTACGCAACAATGTATTCATCAACTCAGGAGTCCATCCCGGCGCTTTCCCGATCAAAGTGGCCTTTGAGCAGAGCTGGTCGGGCCATGTCAGTGCCACGGGCATCACGATCAAGGACAATGTCATCTTCCGGAGCGGCTCGTCCGCCGTCAGCCTGTTCAATGCGCTGAATACCAGGATCGAAGGGAACCGGTTCTTCGATCTGTATGAAGCGACGAAAAGTCTGTTGCCGGCGGCTTGGATGCCGGCCACTGCTGTTTCGGCGTCCGGCCTGATAGACGGTCTTGTCATTACGGGAAACGATGTGTATATCCGCGACAGCGAAATGATCGGAAACGGCATATGCAACCGGGACGCAGACCTGTCGTCCAACAAGGTGACGACCGGTGCGGCCTCGTTGATCGGCCGGGCATGGGATTATCTGAAAAATAAGGGTGAAGTCGGGGCCGCGGATTTTCTGGCGGGAATCGGCCTGCAGTAAACGGTTCTCCGGCAGGGATGTCCGTGCGGGAGGGCGCGGTTTATGCTTCGGATGATCACAGACCTGGATCCCGGATGGCTGTTCCGGATCGCGGACGGCCCCAGCGACGGCAGGAAGGATGCGCCCGACCTTCCGGGGACTCCCGGATGCCGGACAGTCGACCTTCCGCATGATTATGCGATCGAGTCCGGATACGAACCGGACGGCGACCCGTCGCAGGGATATGCCGACCGCTGGCATAAAGCCGTCTATACGAAATATTTTTCCATCGTCACGATGGAAAACAAGAGAGCTTTTCTCCTTTTCGACGGGGTGATGTGCAACGCGAAGGTGTACGTCAACGGTTCCTTCGCGGGGGAACAACCGTACGGCTATGCTCCATTCCGGCTGGACATCACCGGATTCGCCGCGGCGGGCGGCAACATCGTCACGGTGACGGTCGACAACACGGTCCGTCCGGCCGACCGCTGGTATTCGGGCGCCGGGATCTTCCGTGACGTAAAACTTGTCGTCACCGGCGATCCCCATATCCTGATGGATGGTATTTTCATCCGTTCGGAACCGTCCGGGCAAAATGCGCGCGTCCATATGGAGATCCGAACCGGAGGAGCCGGCACGGTGAAGGCTGAAATTATCTCGCCGGACGGATCGCCTGCCGTCCTGGAAATTCGCGGAGACGCCGGAGTTTCTTATACAGCCGAAGGAACATGCATTCCGGATGAAGAGGGGTGGCACGCCGCGCTGGATTTCGACATAGCCGGCGCACAGCTCTGGGATATCGAGACGCCGCGCCTTTACCGGGCGTGCTGCACCTTGTACGGTGAGGACGGCAGCCCGTCGGATGCGTCCGACGTATCCTTCGGCGTCCGTACGATCCGGATGGATCCGGACAAGGGACTTTTTCTCAACGGAAAATCGATCAAGCTCAAAGGTGTGAACCTGCACCACGACGGCGGATGCACCGGCGCGGCCGTTCCGGAAGCCGTTTGGCGCAGAAGGCTCGAAACGCTGCGGAGCATCGGCTGCAATTCGATCCGGTGCTCCCACAATCCGCCGTCCGAGGCGTTTCTGGATCTTTGCGACAGCATGGGCTTTCTTGTCATTGACGAGGCGTTCGACAAATGGACTTGGGATAAGGGACATTATTTCCGCAATTTTGACACCTGGTGGAAGCATGACCTGGAGGCCATGATCCTGCGGGACCGCAACCACCCGTGCGTTTTCCTGTGGAGCGTCGGCAACGAGGTCGAAGGTCAGGGGACCGATCCCATGATCGAAAGGCTCGGCATGCTGGCCGATTACGTCAGACAGAAGGACCCTTCCAGGCCGGTTTCGTTTGCCATGGAGCCCCACTGCAATATCGCGCCGACGCTGGAAGGGTGCGGCCTTGTGCCTGTTTCCGTCAAAGTGGACCTGACACGGCGCATGGCGGAGCGAGTGGATGGGATCTGCGCGAATTATCAGGAGCAATGGTATGAAGCTTATCATGCCGGCATTCCCGGCAAATGGATCATCGGCAGTGAAACGTATCCATACTTCAGGGGAGACGGGAATGATTTCCTGGCGCATAAGGAAATGTGCCCATGGTATGATGTCCTGAAGCATCCCTATGTCTTCGGATCGTATGTCTGGCCCGGGATCGACTATCTGGGCGAATCGGCTGACCGTTCGGTCCGCGGGAAAACCGCCGGGCTGCTCGACACCGCGGGCTTCATCAAGCCTTCCGGACATTTCTACAGGAGCCTGTGGACCGGCGAGCCGATGGTGTATGCCTGTGTTTCGGATCCGTCCAGGCGATATTATTGGAACAAAAGCATGTTCGGGCACTGGAGCTGGCCAAACGTGACCCGCGGCTGGAATTTTCCCCATGCCGTCCAAACGGCGGTGGAGATCTGTGTGTATACGAATTGCGACGAGGTCGAGATCTCGGTCAATGGCGGACAAACGTCGCGGCATCGGAAGGCGGATCATCCGAACGGCATCATCCGTGTTTACAAGGCTTATTTCGCAGGCCGATGCGACATCCGGGGGTTCCGCGGCGGGTCTGAGGTCTGCACCGATTCGCTCCGTACAGCCTCGTCACCGGAAACGGCCGTGCTGCGCTGCGCGCAGGATGACGGACGGTTCACGGTCGTCGAATGCTCGGTCCTTGACCGTGACGGCAATCCCGCATGGGATCCGGAGGAGGAAGTCCGGTTCGATGTCGAAGGACCCGGCAGACTGGTTGGGACCGATAACGGGAACACGGAAGATTTTATCCCCTTCGGATCGGGCTGCCGCAGAACATTCCAGGGGAAATGCATCGCCGTCGTGAACCGTTCCGGACCCGTGACGGTCACAGCCTGCAGCGCGCGGACCGGACGATCGGAGATCCGGATCGGCTTCAGTCCTCTTCCGACCGTCACCGGCTCTCAGCGCCCGGCGGATCCGGGAGACCTTTCGCAAGGGTCATGATTTCCGCGGCGATATCAGCCGCCTCATCCCCGTCAGCCCAGGCATCCAGGACAGCTGCGCGCACCATACTCTTCGGATCCATACGCATCATATTTCCCGTGACATCCGCACTCCCCGCCGTACTGACAAAAGCGAGGACCGGATCGTTGCTCGTATAAAGTGTCTGCTGGACCAGGACATTGTCCGATACGGTGACCTGATCGGCATTGGCAAGGGTGACGCAGGCGGACGCGATGTAGCCGGCCGGCCTGGCAATCGCCGTATGACGGATCGGATCGATGATCACATTGTCCGTGACGGTCAGGCCTTCCAGCTGCGACGCATGGATCAGCGCGTTTCCGGTGCCGAGGAAGACATTCCCGGTGATCGTGATTCCGCGCAGTTTCTGCCGTGGGAACCAGTTGGCCTGCGATGCGATTTCAAACAGGTTTCCGCCGGGGTAGATGCAGCAATCGATGAAAACATTGCTGCGGACCATGATGTCTTCCGCAAATCCCGTTTCGATGTCCGCGTCGGCATTCTTGATCTCCACATAGCATCCCATGCCGCGGATGATATTGTTTTCGAGGACTCCGGGACCGGACTGGATAAGGATCCGCTGGTAGATCCCGTCCAGCGTGCAGTTGCGGATCGCCCATCCGTCGCATTCGCATGCCGGCCAGCGGACGCGGTAATCCGCAGCATTGGCTGGGATGTCCCCATCCAGTTTTACCGCCAGACCGCCGTACTGCCCGGTCCAGTTCAAAGATCCTGACGGGACTTCCGCAACGGTGCAGGATGCGGCAAGTTCGCCGGCGATGCTGTAAAAGAGCACGGGGTCCCCCGCCTCGATGGCACACGGAGCGATATCGAAGGTAGCCGTATTCCCGGAAACAGCCGTGACACGGCTCCAGATCCCGTGGATATTGAAAGCGTCGTCGCTGGTTTTTCCGATCTGCAATCCGTCAAATGTCGACCCGACTCGAAGCCACTGGCTCATGCATCCGTCCCCGCCGAAAACGGCATCCGTGCCGGGCCGGCTGATGAACCTGCAGTTGATCCACCGGTGTGCGCCGTAGCCGCCGTTTTCCCAGAAACCGCCGCGTGTCATGAAGCAGTCGATGTTTTTCATCGTGATCGTCCGGCAATTGTCGAGGGAAACCGCAAGCTGAGCTCCGTAGATGATGACGATGTCGTCGCCGATCTCAAGCGTGCCTTCCGGACCGTACGATTGCTTCCAGAGAGGATCCTCCATGGTGTTCAGGACTTCGGCGGCAGCCAGGGTGATCAGGAGCCTTCCGTCGGCTGAACCCTTTTCCAGTTTTGAAATCTTGCAGGAAGTAGGTCCGTGCGAACTTCCTACTTTGTAATATGGTGTGATGAAATCGCCGTTCGCTTTGACCGGTATGATGCGCGGATCGTCCCCGATCCGGTAGATTTTGGACGGATTGGTCAGCGTATCCGGATACAGCTCGATTTCGAGCTGCCTGTTTTCGATGTCGGCTTTCAGCAGACGGCCTTCAATCGTATTTTTTTCGTACGAGTCGATGGTGAGGCCTTCGACGACGATGTTGGAGCAGTTGATCAGCGTGAAGCATTTGCCGACGCTGGCGGAGGGAAGACCCGTCGTATGGAACCAGAAGGTGGCTCCCTCTGCATGGATGGTGAAAGGGTTGTCATCCGGCCGTTCGACTCCGTAAAGGATGAATCCGGTCATGACACCGCCCATATTGGTCTTCAGGCGGAACCCGTAATCTCCGGAGGGGATCGTGTATTCGCTGACCGACAGGTCCTTCGCGGCCTTCCTCAGCTCTGCTGTCAGCGCGTCTCCCGCTTCTTCCTGCGCCAGGATCTCTTCCGGCGTGAAGGTGAAATCGCCGGTCGCCAGGCTGCAGCCGGGATCCAGGCTGACAGATGAAGAGCCTGCCCCGGATGAGGGCATGCCGGTACCGGAAGGTTTGCATGCGGACAGGAGGAAGAGCAGCGCGCAGACCGCCGCGACGGCAGGATATAAGGGTTTCCCGTTCATGACAGATACTCCTTTATGGTTTCACTTTCGTCGAAACGTTTACACAATAATCATAGGAAAATTCCGCGGTCCCATCCGAATCCGATGTGTTTCCGAAAACGGTGATGTCTTTGGATGTGCTCACGTAAACGAGAGTGGAAGGGTCGGTCTTGTAATAATTCATTCCGGGAAGCCTTCCGAGAAGGCTTGTGATGAAGTAGGGACGGATGATCCGGTTGTCCGTGACCGTCAGGTTTTCCGCGTAGGCCGCCAGAATGGGTGTCATGGGCGGATGCTCGATCGTATTGCCGGAAATCACGATGTTCCTGTCCCGGATCACAGACCGTAGGAAATTGGCGGACGGGACCATGCCGACATAGATGAATCCCTGGACGGGCTGGTCCTGCGGCGCCGGTGCAACATAGCCGAGGATGTCTTCGAAACGGTTGTCCAGGATGGAAATGTTTTCGGGGAACTGGCCTTCCATGGAGTAGAAGCTCTCCATTGAAATATTGATCCCGCCGTTCATGCTGCGGAAGACATTGTTCCGGACTGTACCGTCATGAGCGCCCGAAAGGAGGACC
>CAZDPQ010000144.1:0-6386 GCA_964507305.1 uncultured Oscillospiraceae bacterium | reverse complement strand
GTGCTGGTGATCGACGACGCGAGGCTGGGCCGGTTTTCGGATGAGATCGAAAGCCGTGCGCTGGTCCGCATGATCGCAAAGTACAAGCCCGAGATCGTGATCTGCGGCGCGACGACGAGAGGCCGCGCGCTGATCCCGCGCGTCGCGGTGATGTCCGACTGCGGCCTGACCGCGGACTGCACGATGCTCGGCATCGACCCCGTGAACGGGGATCTCCTGCAGACCCGCCCCGCTTTCGGCGGCAACATCCTCGCGACCATCCGGTGCTCCGACCATCGTCCGCAGATGGCGACCGTCCGCCCGCGCGTGATGAAAGAGCCCGAGCCGGATGTTTCGCGGACGGGATCCGTGATCGCGGAAGAAGTGACCGAGAGCGACGCGTCGAAAATCAAGCGCATCCTGGAGGTTTTCCACAGCAGCGAAACGGCGGTCAACCTGGCCGATGCCCGGATCATCGTGTCCGGCGGGCGCGGAATGAAGGGGCCTGAGGGGTTCGACATGCTGCGCCGGCTCGCGCTTCGGGTGGGAGGCGCGGTCGGAGCCAGCAGGGCCGCGGTCGACGCCGGGTGGATCCCGTACGCGCACCAGGTCGGGCAGACCGGCCAGACCGTCCAGACGAAAGTCTACATCGCCTGCGCGATTTCCGGGCAGATCCAGCACCTGGTCGGCATGCAGTCCTGCGACCTGATCATCGCGGTCGACACGAATCCCGATACGCCGATGATGCAGATGGCGGACATCGCCGTGACCGGCGATGTGTTCGAGATCGTCCCGGCCCTGACAGAGATGATCCCGGCTTTATAACGGATCTTTATAGCAGAAGCATTTTACGATCATGAAATCATGGAACTGAGGTAGGAATATGGACTATAAGAGCGACATCGAAATCGCACAGGCGAACGAAATGCTCCCGATCGGGGAGATCGCCGCAGGACTCGGAATCACGGAAGAAGAGCTCGACTATTACGGCAGGTACAAAGCCAAAGTCGAGCCGGGTGCGGCCGCGCGTCTCGCGGACAGGCCGGACGGGAAGCTGATCCTCGTGACGGCCATCACGCCGACTCCGGCCGGCGAGGGCAAGACCACCACGACCGTCGGCCTGGGCGACGCGCTGCGCAGGCTCGGGAAGAAAACCGTCATCGCGCTGCGCGAGCCGTCCCTCGGACCGGTTTTCGGCGTCAAGGGCGGGGCCGCGGGCGGCGGGTATGCGCAGGTCGTGCCGATGGAAGACATCAACCTGCATTTCACGGGGGACCTCCACGCGATCGGCGCCGCCAACAACCTGCTGGCCGCGATGATCGACAACCATATTTACCAGGGCAACGCGCTGGATATCGACACGCGGAAGATCACATGGAAGCGTTGCGTCGACATGAATGACCGCCAGCTGCGCTTCATCGTGGACGGCCTGAACGGCAGGACGAACGGGGTCCCGCGCGAGGACGGGTACGATATCACGGTCGCGTCCGAAGTCATGGCCATCCTCTGCCTGTCCAGGGATCTGGATGACCTCAAGGAAAGGCTTCGCAGCATCGTGATCGGCTACACGCGGGATGACCGGCCCGTCACGGCCGGGCAGCTCAAGGCTCACGGCGCCATGGCCGCCCTCCTCAAGGAAGCCCTCAAGCCGAACCTCGTCCAGACCCTCGAGCACACGCCGGCATTCATCCACGGCGGCCCGTTCGCCAACATCGCGCACGGCTGCAACAGCCTGATCGCGACCCGGACAGCCCTCAAGCTGGCCGATTACGTTGTGACCGAAGCAGGATTCGGAGCCGACCTCGGCGCTGAGAAATTCCTGGATATCAAATGCCGGATCGGGCAGCTCCATCCCTCCGCCGTCGTCATCGTCGCGACCGTCCGGGCGCTCAAGCACCACGGCGGCGTTGCCAAGGCGGATCTCGCGAGCGAAAACCTCGCGGCATTGGAAAAGGGGATCCCGAATCTTCTGCGGCATATCGAGAACATCACGGTCAAATTCGGACTTCCCGCCGTCGTCGCGATCAACCGTTTCCCGACGGACTCACAGGCCGAGCTCGACCTGATCCGACGGAAATGCGGGGAGTACGGCGCGAATGTCGCGCTGTCGGAGGTCTGGGGCAAAGGGTCGGAAGGCGGCCTGGAGCTGGCGGAGGAAGTGGTCCGCATCGCCGATGCCGGCACGCAGCCCCACCGTTTCATCTATCCGGATGACATGTCTCTCCGCGCGAAGATCGAAAAGATCGCGACGGACATCTACGGCGCGGATGGTGCGGACTTCGCGCCCGCGGCGCTCAAGGAGCTCGCGAAGCTCGAGGAGATCGGGTACGGTTCGCTGCCGGTCTGCATGGCCAAGACGCAGTACTCGCTGAGCGATGACCCGCTGAAAAAGGGATGCCCGTCCGGGTTCCGGATCACCGTCCGCAATGCCAAGGTCTCGGCGGGGGCGGGATTCGTGGTGGCTCTGACCGGTGAGATGATGACGATGCCGGGGCTCCCGAAAGTCCCCGCCGCGGAATCGATCGACATCGCCTCCGACGGCAGGATCAGCGGATTGTTCTGACAGGCTTTCACACCGGCCCGTGCGTGCGGGCCGTCCATGGAGATGATTCAAATGGCGGCAGACAGTTTGACAGGATTCAATGACCCGGTCCATACGACACAAGCGCTGATCGGATCGGGGATCAGGAAGGCGGAAGCTCCGGCATGGAAGTCCCTTCTCCTGGGCGTGCCGGCCGGAGCCTTCATCGCGCTGGCTTCGGCGGGCTCCAACGCGGCGATCCATACGATCGCCTCGGTCGGGATCGCCAAGACCCTCGCCGGCGCCCTTTTCGCGGCCGGGCTCATGATGGTGGTCTTTTTCGGCGCCGAGCTCTTCACGGGCAACATGCTGATGACCGCCGCGGCGCTCAGCCGCAGGATCCGCATTGGCCGTATGCTCCGCAACTGGGCGCTGGTCTATGCCGGCAATCTCGCGGGCTCGCTCCTGATCGCCGCGCTGATCGCCGGCTCCGGTCAGCTTGATTTTTCTGCAGGCCTCCTCGGCGCTTTTACGCTCAAAACAGCTGTTTACAAGATCAGCCTTCCATTCCTGCGGGCCTTCATCCTGGGCATCCTGTGCAACTGGCTGGTCTGCATGGCCGTCTGGATGGCCGCTTCGGCGAAAGACGCGGCCGGCAAGATCCTCGGCATCTTTTTTCCGATCTGGCTCTTCATCACCTCGGGCTTCGAGCACAGCGTCGCCAACATGTACTACATCCCCGCGGGCCTGCTGATCAAGGACAATCCTGTCTACGTGCAAGGCGCGCTGGATCTCGGTATGCACGCCGACGCGCTCGCCCGCCTCACCTGGGGCAGCTTTCTGCTGTCCAACCTGCTGCCTGTCACGCTGGGCAACATCGTCGGCGGCGGACTGTTCGTCGGCGCGATCGCCTGGTTCGCATTCGGGCGGAACGCGGCGGACCTTCCCGCCTGACATTTCCGGCCATCCGGCCTTCCCGCATGAACATCATGGTATAATGGAAAGCAAACCGGCGGTATGCCCGGAGGGCGCGGCGATGGAACGATTCGAAGCAGTGTCTTTCGATCGTGTGTCGATCGAAGGCGGATTCTGGAAAGAAAAACAGGATATGAACGCGCGGCGGACGATCCCGGCCGTGCGGGACCGTTTCAGGGAAACGGGGCGGTTCGACGCTTTCCGGCTGGATTGGAAGGAAGGCATGCCGAACATGCCGAGCGTCTACTGGAGCGGGGATATCGAGAAATGGATCGAATCGGTGTCCTATCTGCCTCCGCAGGAGCGCAGCCCCGCCCTGGAGGCGGAAGTCGACCGGATCGCCGACCTTGTGGAAAAAGGCCAATCCGCGGACGGCTATTTCAACATCTGGCACCAGCTGTTCGAGCCCGGCGGGCGCTTCACGAACCGCGACCGCCACGAGCTGTATGCCGCCGGCCACCTGATGGAGGCTGCCGTCGCCTATTACGATGCCACCGGGAAGGACAAGCTGCTCCGGTGCGCCTGCCGGTACGCCGACTATATCCGCAAGGTTTTCGCGGAAGACCGGAGCGCAGCGTTTGCGACGCCGGGCCATGAGGAGATCGAGCTGGCACTTGTGAAGCTGTACCGCTGCACGGGCGAAAAGCGGTATCTCGAGCTGGCCCGGCATTTCATCGAGGAGCGCGGAAAACACGCGGAAGACCTGGCCATCTATACGTGGAACACCCCCTGCTACGGCCAGTCCCATCTGCCGGTGAGGGAACAGAAAACCGCCGAAGGCCATGCGGTACGGGCGACCTACCTGTACGCAGGGATGGCGGACATCGCTTATGAGTACGGGGATGAAAGCCTGCTGGATGCCTGCCGGACGCTTTTCGGAAGCATCGCGGACCGGCGCATGTACATCAACGGCGGCATCGGCTCGTCGGCGCGCGGAGAGGCGTTCACGATCGATTACGACCTGCCGTCCCTGACGGCATATTCCGAAACCTGCGCAGCCATCGGCCTGATTTTCTTTGCATCCCGGATGCTGCGGATGGATCCCGATTCCCGGTACGCCGACGGGATCGAGCGCGTTCTTTACAATGGATTCCTTTCCGGCGTTTCGCTCGACGGCACGTCTTTTTTCTACGAAAATCCACTCGAAGCCGACCCGGCTCTGATCCGGCGCGAACCATACGCCAGGGAGCAGCCCCGGCTGCCCGCGCCCGAACGCGTGTCCGTTTTCGCATGCTCATGCTGTCCCCCGAACATCACCCGGCTGATCGCATCGGCCGGCGGTATGCTGTACACGTACGGCGGCGGGACGCTCTATGTCCACCAGTTCATGGACGGCACCGCATCGTTCGGCCCGGCGGACAGCCCGACCGAAGTGACGCAGCGGGCGGACTACCCGCGGAGCGGCACCGTGCATCTTTCAGTGCGGACCGGATCGTTCGGCCGCCTGGCGGTGCGGATCCCGGGCTGGTGCGGCGGATGGTCGGCCGAAACCGCCGAGGGGCCATTATCTTATACGATGGAAAAGGGGTATGCCATCTTTTTGCTTTCTTCAGGACAGACGGAGCTGACCCTCCGCTTCGACATGCGCCCGGTCTTTATCGAGGCGTCGCCCCGTGTCCGTGAATGCGCGGGCAGGGCGGCCCTGCAGCGCGGACCCGTCGTCTACTGCCTGGAAGAAGCGGACAACGGCAAAGACCTGCGCGACATCCGCATCGACCCTGCGGCGCCCGTCACGGAGGAAGACAGCGCGTTTTTCGGGCTGCCGGTCCTGAGGACTTGCGGGACCCGTCGCGACCCCGCCGGATTCCGGTCGCTTTACAGGCCCCTGGCGGGACGGACGGTCCGGCAGGAGCTTCTTTTCATCCCTTATTACGGCTACGCCAACCGCGGCGCGAACGAGATGATCGTCTGGGTGGACGTGTGAAGGGTATCGCTGAAGGACCGCGTCAAGTGACATGATTGATACGACCTATCGAATATGAATGAGGGCAGGTGAAAGTTTGATGCATGAAGCAATGGGTGTGATAGAGAATAGAAAAATTCAAACGGTCATGGAGAACCTGAGGAAAAACCGGATGGAAGCCTTTTTCGCCGAGACGGCCGCGGATGCCCGCGCGAAGGTGCGGGAGATGATCCGCGAAGGCGCCGCGGTGTCGGCGGGCGGTTCGGTCACGCTGGAGGAGGCCGGCATCCTCGCGATGCTGCGGGGAGGGAACTACCGGTTCCTGGACCGCAATGCGCCCGGACTTGACGCGGAGCAGGTCCGCCGGATCTACCGCGACACGTTCGGCGCGGATGTTTTCGTGACCTCGGCCAATGCCGTTACGATGAACGGCGAGTTGTACAACGTGGACGGCAGGAGTAACCGGATCGCGGCCATCGCCTACGGTCCGGAGAGCGTGATCGTGGTCGCGGGGATCAACAAGATCGTCCCGGATGTCCCCGCCGCGATCGAGCGGGTGCGCCTGACCGCCGCGCCGGCCAACTGTGTCCGGCTCGGGAAGAAGACGTACTGCGCGGCGGCAGGCCGCTGCGAGGCCCTCGGCGAGCCCGACATGACGGCCGGCTGCAAGAGCCCCGACAGGATCTGCAGCAACTACCTGGTGTCCGCCATGCAGTCACTGCCGGGACGCATCAAAGTCATCCTCGTCGGGGAACCTCTCGGGTTCTGAAAAGCCTCATTCCCAGACCATCCCGACCCATCGCGCCGCCGCAAGCCATGCCGCCCCGGATGGCCTTCCGCACCGCGTTTCCACCCCTTTTTTCCACGCGATTTCGCCTGCCCTTTTTCGCCGAAAAAGTGTTGACAAAGGCAACCCGTGATGGTATCTTATTAAGGCACCGTTTGATACGGGGGATGCACGGACCTTGAAAATTGAATAGTGAAAAAACGAAACTACAAACGAGCCAA
>CAZDPQ010000143.1:0-6433 GCA_964507305.1 uncultured Oscillospiraceae bacterium | reverse complement strand
TTTATGTGCTTTATCTGTACCGGGTGGGCTTCCGCAATCTGGAGATGGGGTATGCGGCAACACTGGGTTGGCTCCTCTTCTTCATCATCCTTGTCCTGACTCTGATTGTCTTCCGGTACATTGGCCGCAACGTGTACTACGAAGAGGCCAAGTGAACAAAGGAGGAAAAGCATGGCAACTGTAGAAGCTTCTCTGGCAGGCCAGGCCAGCGCAGTAAAAGTCAACCGCCCCAAACTGACCCTCTGGCGGGTGTTCATCTGGATCGTACTCGTGGTGGGGGCAGTGATCATGCTCATGCCGTTTGTCTGGATGATCAGCAGTTCGCTCAAAGCAGAACAACAGGTATTCCAGTACCCCCCCAGGCTTCTCCCCGATCCGCCGATGTGGTCAAACTACGTGGAAGCGCTGGTATACAAACCCTTCGGGCTGTATATTCGCAACACGGCTTTCCTCGTAGGGGTGAACATGCTGGCGGTGCTGCTGGCGTCGTCGTTCTGTGCGTATGGCTTTGCGCGCATTACCTTCCCCGGGCGCGACTTCTGGTTTGTGATTGTGCTGGCCACCATGATGATGCCCTATTACGTGCTCATGGTGCCCATTTTTATCATGTTCACGCGCCTTGGCTGGATTGACACCTACCTTCCGCTCACCGTGCCCACCTTCTTCGGGGGCGGGGCTTTCAACATCTTCCTGATGCGCCAGTTCTTCCGCACCATCCCTCAAGAGTTGAGCGATGCGGCACGCATCGATGGTTGTAATGAGTTCCAGATTTACTGGACCATCTTCATGCCGCTGGCAAAACCGGCACTGGTGAGTATCGCCATTCTGGCATTTCTGGGCACCTGGAATGATTTTGTCGGGCCGCTGCTGTACATTAAATCGCCCGATTTATTTACGGTTTCCATCGGCCTGGCAGGGTTCCGCAGCATCATGCGTTCACGCTGGGATTTGCTGATGGCCGCCTCAACCGCGATGACCATTCCAGTCATTGCACTGTTCTTCGCCGCACAGCGATATTTCTTTGAAAGCGGGGGAATCACCCTCACCGGTTTGAAGTAAACTTAGACTAATCGCGATCTCTTAACCCTACGGAGAATGACCATGCCCAACGTTCAACGGTCCCTTCAGCCTGTTCCTTTCACACAGGTACAACTCACCGATGGTTTCTGGGCTCCCCGCCAGGAAACCAACCGCAGGGTCACCCTGCAGCACATCCACCGCAAATTGCAGGAGACGGGGCGAATTGCCGCCTTCGACCTCAACTTCACCCGAAAAGTGCCTTCACCCATTGTGGAAATCTTCGGGGATTCCGATGTGGCCAAATGGATCGAAGCGGTTAGCTACTCGCTGGCCACACACCCCGACCCGCAACTGGCCCAGACACTGGATGGGGTGGTCGATAAGGTCATCGCCGCCCAGCAGCCCGACGGCTACCTGAACACCCACTTTATCGTCGTCCAGCCGGAGATGCGCTGGAAGAACCTGCGCGACTGGCACGAAATGTACTGCGCGGGGCACCTCATGGAAGGTGCGGTGGCCCATGCGCAGGCCACCGGCCAGCGCAAATTACTCGATGCACTGGCCCGCTACGCCGATCATATCGATGCCACCTTTGGCCCCGAACCCGGGAAAAAGCGCGGCTATTGCGGCCACCCGGAGATCGAGCTGGCGCTGGTGCGGCTCTACCACGCCACCGGCAACCCCCGCTATCTCAAGCTGGCCACGTTTTTTGTCGATGAACGCGGACAGCAGCCCCATTACTTCGATATCGAAGCGCGTGAACGGGGAGAAGACCCGGCTTCGTTCTGGGCCAAAACCTACGAGTATTGTCAGGCCCATGTACCCATCCGCCAGCAGGATAAGGTGGTGGGGCATGCGGTGCGCGCAATGTATCTCTTCAGTGCCGTGGCCGACCTGGCACATGAGAATAACGACCCCTCTTTGCGTGAGACGTGCGACCGCCTGTGGGACAACCTGATCCACCGGCGCATGTATATCACCGGCGGTATTGGGCCTTCACGCCATAACGAGGGATTCACCGAGGATTATGACCTGCCCGATGAAACCGCTTACGCTGAAACCTGTGCCACCATCGGGCTGATCTTCTGGAATCATCGCCTGCTCCAGTTCGAGGGCGACCGCCGCTTTGCCGATGTGATGGAACGTGGACTCTACAACGGCTTCCTCAGCGGGGTGACGCTTTCGGGAGATCGCTTCCTCTATGAGAACCCGCTTTCGACCAATGGCAGTCGCCATCATGAAGAATGGTTCTACTGCCCGTGCTGCCCGCCGAACGTCGCCCGGTTGCTCGCCAGCGTCGGGGGATACTTCTACTCCACCGGCGCCGAGGATGTGTGGGTGCATCTCTTCGCAAGCAACCACGCCAGCCTGGAAGTAGCAGGCACCGCCCTTACCCTGCGGGAAGAAACGCAGTACCCCTGGGATGGGAAGGTCACCCTTCAGATGGAACTGGAGCGCCCGGCAACCTTCACCCTGCATCTGCGCGTGCCAGAGTGGTGCCCCGGCTACCGCCTGAGCGTGAATGGAAAGGCTGTGCAGGTTCAGCCCGGCCCGGATGGCTACCTGGCTGTTCGGCGTGAGTGGCAGAGCGGAGACACCGTGGTTTACGAGATGGATATGCCCGTGCAACTGATATGGTCGAACCCGGCTGTGCGTCAGCTCGAAGGGCGGGTAGCCATTCAGCGTGGGCCGGTGGTGTACTGCCTGGAGAGTGTGGATAACCCCACCACCCCTCTCGACCGGATTTCGATCGACCCGGAAGGCTTCTTGAAGGCCTGCACCGTTGAATATCGCCCTGATCTGCTGGGTGGGGTAGCGGTCATCCACGGGCCGGGGCGGGCCATCGAAGCCGAAGGCTGGGGCGAGGTGCTCTACCGTCCTGAGGCGCCCGGCGAAAAAGAGATCACCCTCACCGCGGTGCCTTACTGCACCTGGGATAACCGCGAGCCGGGTGAAATGCGCGTCTGGTTACGCGCCTGATCGGCAAGCTGGCGAGAAAAGCGCAGGGGAGGTGCCTCTGGAGGCACCTCCCCTTTTTATGCAGAAGAGGGTAAGTACCCGTTTCGGTGAACACGATGATTGATTCCCATACCCCGAGAGTTATAATGAAAAAGCCTTCACCCGAATGAAGACGGCGATGGGAGGGACCAATGGCCCGAAAAGTTTTTCTGTGGTGTGGGGCGGCTTTTGCCTTTTTGACTCTCCTGGCGGGGTGTGGTTCTCAGCCGCCTGCTCAGACCACAGAAACCCGGGAAAACACGGAGTCGCAGTGGCAGGGAAAAGGATATGGTTTTACCTGGGATGTACCCATCCCGGAGGGATTGCAGTTTAGCGGAGTGGTTCATGGTTGTACCACAGTTGAATTTGCCGCACGTGTGCAGGTAGATGGTCCCATTGGAGATGGCCATACCATGCACATGGAGGGTTCCTCGGTGATGGAGGACATGCCAATCGCAGAGCCGGGAAAAATGATCCATTATTATTCTGTAGACATTCCGATGACCGGTAATCTCGATTATAAAGATGCGGATTGCCGCATCGAAAGCACGCTTCGATTCCTGGCCAGAGTGGATTTTGAGCAGAAGCTGGCAACCATTCAAGAGGCAAAGTCTCTTGAAGGCAAAGTAACCTGTACCCGCGCAGGAATCTCGGTGACCTCACCCCAGCCAGGGCCATCAGACCTGCCCACTCCAGAGAATCTTCCCGTCCATCCACTGGATACTAAAGAATGCCAGCAAATGCTTGAGACGGACGGTTCTTCGCAGTGAGAATGAGCGTTCAGATATTTCCCTGATGATAAAGAAAAGCGGGCTGGCTCTTGATAGAAAAGCCAGCCCGCTGTGGATCGAAGGCTTTGTGTGGTTTACCCCCGGCGCATGCGGCGCAGTAAGAATAACTTGGTCAGCTCGGCCACCACCGAGGGCACCACAACCAGGGGGAGAATATCGGCCCACTGAGGCCACCCAAGCGCTTCGGTGCCGAAGACATCCTGGAGGAAGGGAAGGTAGACCACCGCCAGAATCAACACCAGGGAAGAAAGCACGGCCAGGTTCATCCAGCGGTTGCTGAACAGGCCAATTTTTAACAATGGATAGTACTCAGAACGGGCAGTGTAGGCACGCAGAAGTTCGGAAACGCTCAGGGTCACAAAGGCCATCGTTTGAGCATAGAGATGGTGCTGTGGATCGGTAGAGCCGATCCAGAAAGCCAGCAGGGTGACCGCAGTAATGGCAAGCGTCTGAAAGCCAATGCCGATCTGCATATTGCGGTTGATAATCGGTTCCTGGGGAGGGCGCGGGGGTTGTTCCATAATGTCAGGGTCGCCCTTTTCGGTGCCAAGGGCCAGGGCAGGCGCGCCGTCGGTAACCAGGTTGAGCCAGAGAAGCTGCAAGGCGGTGAGAGCCGATTTACCAATCACCACCGTGGAAAGGAAAATGGTGGCGATTTCAGCCAGGTTGCAGGAAAGCAGGTAGTAGACGAACTTACGGATGTTGCTGTAGATGATGCGCCCCTGCTCGATGGCGGCCACGATGCTGGCGTAGTTATCATCCGTGAGCACCATATCGGCGGTTTCTTTGGCCACGTCGGTGCCGGTGATGCCCATGGCCACGCCAATATCCGCGCGTTTGATAGCCGGAGCATCGTTGACGCCGTCGCCGGTCATGGCAACCACTTCGTGGTTGGCGCGCAGGGCATCCACAATGCGCATTTTGTGTTCAGGCGAAACGCGCGCAAAGACATCGGTGCGTTCGATTTCGCGGATGAGGGTGGCGTCGTCCATCTCGACGATCTGAGGGCCGGTCAGCACCTGGCGCCCGGGCTTGAGCAGGCCAATGCTCTCGCCGATGGCACGCGCGGTGTTGGGGTAATCTCCGGTGATCATGATGGTACGGATGCCAGCTTTGCGCGCTTTCTCGAGAGCCGGGCGCACTTCGGCGCGGGCGGGGTCGATCATGCCAATCAACCCGACGAAGATCAGATCTTTTTCGAGGGTTTCACTCTGGATTTCTTCAGGCAAAACGGGCACCAGCCGGTAGGCCAGCCCCAGCACGCGCAGAGCATCACGAGTCATGGCGTCATTGGCGGCAAGGATTTGCTGGCGCTTCTCCGCAGTGAGTGGTTGCGGATGATCCTGCAGGTCCTGGTAATGACTGCACAGCTCCAGAACGACATCCGGGGCGCCTTTGACGACCACCGCATACCACTGGCGGACGTGGCCATTGTAAATGGGAGAACTGTCTTCAGGAATAACCTCTTCGATGTGATGCACGGTAACCATGCGTTTCCGGGCCGAGTCGAAGGGGATTTCTTGCGAGCGTGGATAATGGGCGCCAAGTTCACCCTGGAAAATGCCCGCCTTGGCGGCGGCAACCAGAATGGAGCCTTCAGTAGGATCGCCGATGATGCGCACACTGCTAGAACCATTCTCACCTTCCAGGGGTTCGAGCTGGGCGTCATTGTTCAGGGTACCCACCCACAGAGCCGTGGTGGCAGCCGGGTATTCGTGCAGGTCTACCTTCTGGCCATCGCGGAGAAATTCTCCGCTGGTGTTGTAGCCGCTTCCGGTAACCTCCAGCGTAACCCCGTCAACCCACAGACGGGTAACAGTCATGGCGTTCTGGGTGAGGGTGCCGGTTTTATCGGAGCAGATGACGGTGGCAGAACCGAGGGTTTCAACCGAGGCCAGACGACGAATGAGGGCGTGGCGGCGCACCATCTCGCGCATACCGAGCGCCAGGCTGATGGTGACAATGGCAGGCAGGCCCTCAGGCACGGCGGCGATGGCCAGGCTGACGGCGATCATGAACATTTCTACCAGCGCAGAAAGGTTGAACTGCCCGTCCAGCAATTCGCGGGCAATCCCCACCACAAAAACCAGCCCGCACACTGCAAGCGCCCCCCAGCCAAGGGTTTTACCGAGCTGGTCGAGGCGTTTCTGAAGGGGGGTTTCTTCTTCTTCCACACTCTGCAGCATGCCGGCGATCAGACCAAGCTGGGTGCGCATGCCGGTGGCCACCACCACCCCTTTGCCGCGTCCATACGAAACCAGCGTGCCCATGAAGGCAGTGTTCTTCCGGTCTCCCAGCGCGGCATCGGCGGCGATGTGATCCACAGCCACCTTGCTCACCGGTACCGATTCACCTGTAAGGGCGGCTTCTTCCACCCTGAGGTTGACGGCCTCCAGCAAACGCACATCGGCGGGCACGTAATTACCCGCTTCGAGGAAAACGATGTCACCCGGGACGAGTTGCCAGGCAGGCAGGGTCACTCGCCGCCCATCGCGGAGCACCTGGGCTTCGGGAGCAGCCATTTTCTTCAATGCCGCCAGGGCTTCTTCGGCCCGGCTTTCCTGCACCACACCCAGAATAGCATTCAGAACGACGATGGCCAGGATGGCCGCCGCCTCGACCCA
>CAZDPQ010000142.1:0-6447 GCA_964507305.1 uncultured Oscillospiraceae bacterium | reverse complement strand
AGGCCCTCGGGACCCATGAAAAGGATCAGGTCGCCGGGCCTGACTCTGGCATCCAGCGCGTCCTTGAGCTCCGTGTAGCTGCTCACGAACTGGCTGCTGCCGCCCCCGGCGTTGATCTCGTCGCAGATCAGCCGCGAGGAAAAGCCCATGGTGCCGGTCTCCCGCGATGTATAGACATCAAAGAGGATCGAATGGCGGCAGGCCGAAAGGGCCTGGACGAATTCGCGGAAAAGTCCGATCACGCGATTGTATGTGATCGGCTGGAAAACCGCCCACACCGTACCGGAGCAGACGCCCTCGGCAGCCTTGAGCGCCGCGGCGACCGCGGAGGGGTGATGGGCGTAATCCGAGATGATCCTGGCCCCGCGGTATTCTCCGCGCAGGGAAAAACGGTTGTCGGCTCCGTAGAATTCGGCCAGGACGCGCGCGCAGGCCTCCGCATCGGCGCCGTTGAGGATCGAGCACGCCATCGCGGCCAGGGCGTTCATCGCATTGTACTCGCCCGGGATGACCAGCTTGACATGGCACAGGAAATCATGGCCGTGATAGACGTTGAATTCCGGATATCCCAGGACGGTCTTATAGGCGGAAAGGTAGAAATCCGGCTTCCGGCCGTCCGCGAGGTCGGTGTCCCGGCCGAACGTGACGATCCGGGGCATTTCCCTGCCCGTGTCGGTTCTCATTTTCCCAAGGAGCTTGAGCAGTTCGGGGATATTGGGCCCGAAGGCGGGGAGCACGAGGGTCCCCCCGTCGGGAAGGGTGTCGGCGAAACGGATGAACACGTCGATCACATCCTCGATCGAGGGGAAGCAGTCCACATGGTCATGGTCGATGTTGAGGCTCGCCGCGGTCGTCGAATGGAACCGCAGGAAACTGGAATTGTACTCGCAGGCTTCCGAGACGAAAAGATCGGAATTGCCGCCGACCCGGACGGTACTGTCCCAGCTGCTCACTTCCGCGCCGATGTGTGCGGTCGGGTCGAGCCCCGACGCTTCGAGCATCAGGGCGCACAGCGTGGTGGTGGTCGTCTTGCCGTGGGTGCCGGCGATGTTGATGACCCGGCGGAACAGGCGGTTGATGCCGCCGAGGAAATAGGATCGCTCGATGATCGGGATGTCGAGCTCCCCGGCTCGGACGAGCTCGGGATTGTCCAGGGGGACGGCGACCGAGTAGACCAGGCAGTCCGGCTTGAACTCCCCGATGGCGGCCCCGCTCTGGTCATAATAGACCTTCACGCCCAGGCCTTCGAGCTGTCGGGTCCGGTGGGAGATCTCCCGGTCCGACCCCGCGATGACGAACCCCTTCTCCAGGCAGATCCTGGCGAGACCGCACATGCTGTAGCCGCCGATCCCCGTGAAAAAGATGCGGTCTCCCTTGCGGAGGCCGAAAAGCGTAGGTACCGTCTGTGTATTTTCCACGTGAAAAACCTCATCCCGATCTGTGTGACACCTTTGCACCAAATCTTATTTTAACATAAACCCGCTGAAACAAATACACGGTTTGCCGGTTCCGCGCGGTCCCTGCGAAAATCTCCCGCGGAACAGCCCGGGAAGCTGCTTTGTGCGATGTTCATAAAGAGCCGCCCGAACGGCTGTGCAGGATGGTTGAATGATGACAAACTGCGTGAAATAGTGTATAATACATAGCGCAATACCGGCGCGTAATCTTGAGCATTTCGGGAGACAATCAGGGTCGCAAGGAGGAACTGACGGTGGAAGTTTCTGAGATCAGGATCAGGATGGTCGAAAATGACAGTAAGATGAAAGCAGTCGTATCGGTCACATTTGACGATGTTTTTGTGGTCCACGACATCAAGGTCATCGAAGGCACGAAGGGGATTTTTATCGCAATGCCGAGCAGACGCTCGCCGGATGGTGTTTACAGGGATATCGTCCACCCGATCAACACAGAGTTCAGGGACTCCCTTGTGAAACGGATCGTCAGCAAATACGAACAGGAAAAGGAATTACAGGAGATCCCTCCGCTTCCGTAAAAGCTCCTTTGCATGGTTCGACATATCGATGAGGCGGATTTTTTTATGACCCGAGTCATAGGACAGCCCGCTCCCGTGTATGACGTTGTCATCGTGGGAGGGGGCGTGGTGGGCAGCATAACGGCTTACCGGCTGTCCGGCCATGGCATATCGGTGTGCCTGCTGGAGAAAGAAGCGGATCTGGCGGCAGGCGCGACAGGCGCGAACAGCGCGATCGTCCATGCGGGGTACGATCCGGTGCCCGGCACTCTCAAGGCAAGATACAATGTGGAAGGCAGCCGCCTGTTTCCGTCGCTCTGCGCGGAGCTCGGGGTGCCGTTCGTGCGCAACGGCTCCCTGGTCCTGGCGTTCAGCGAAGAAGAGCACCGGCATCTCGCCGGACTTCTGGAGAACGGCTGCAGGAACGGCGTCGAAGGCCTCGAGCTCCTGACGGCGGACCGTGCCCGCGCGCTGGAGCCGGCCCTTGCCGGCGGGATCCATTCGGCGCTTCTCGCCCCTTCGGGCAGCATCGTCTGTCCCTACGAGCTGACGTTCGCGTCGGCCGAGACGGCGCTGCGCAACGGTGTCGATTTCTTTTTCGAGCATGAGGTCACGGGGATCGAACGTCCGGCACCGGGCGGGGGATTCCTGCTGCGCTGCGCGACGCGGCGCGGGCAAGGGCCGGAGAGGCGGATCACGGCCAGGCTGGTGGTCAACGCGGCGGGCGCTTTCGCGGACCGGATCTCCGCCATGGCCGGCGATGCTTCCTTCACGATCACGCCGCGGCGGGGCGAATATGCGATCCTTGACAAGCAATACGGCCGCCCGGTCGGGCATACGGTGTTCCAGACGCCGACCGAGAGGGGCAAGGGTGTCCTCGTCACGCCGGCTGTGGACGGCAATATGATCATCGGGCCGAATGCGCACGCCGTGGCGGATCCGGACGATACGGCGACGACCACGGGCGGGATGGATGAGGTCTGGAGCAGCGCGCTCCGGTCGGTCCCGTCCCTGGACAGGTCCGCTTCGATCCGGACGTTTGCGGGCATCCGCGCGACGCCCTCGACCCACGATTTCATCGTCGGCGAATCCCGCGAAACCGAGGGGCTTTTCCAGGCCGCGGGCATCGAATCGCCGGGCCTGACGGCGTCGCCGGCCATTTCGAAGGCGCTGGAGGAGGCGGTCATCGGCAGGCTCCGCCGTTCGGGCAGGGCCGTCGGGCCCCGGCCGGGCGCTGTGTCAGGCCGCGTAGAGCCGATCCGGTTCCGCAGGCTCGGCCTCGCGGAGCAGGCCGCTCTGCTTGCCGCCGATCCCCGCTACGCCAATGTGATCTGCCGCTGCGAGAATATCACGGAGCCCGAGATCATCGACGCCATCCGCAGGACGCTCGGAGAAGTGACCGTGAACGGCATCAAGATGAGGACGCGAGCCGGCATGGGGCGGTGCCAGGGCGGCTTCTGCCTGCCGAGGGTCATGGGCATCATCGCCCGGGAGACCGGGATGGAGGAATCGGAGATCACACTGTCCGGCACGGGGTCTCGCATCCTGTCCGGCAGAACGAGGGACGGCGGCAGGGCGGAGCCATGAGCGGATATGATCGTTTGACGGATGCGCAGGGATCCCCTCGCATTCGGGATGAATATGACATCGTCGTCGTCGGGGCCGGCCCGGCCGGGCTTGCTTCGGCGACATCGGCGAAGCAAGCGGGTGCCGGGAGCGTCCTCATCGTCGAGCGGGACCGGATGCCCGGAGGCATCCTTCCGCAGTGCATCCATACGGGATTCGGACTTTTCGAATTCAACGAGGAACTGACCGGGCCCGAATACGCGCGGCGCTGGATCGCGAAAGCCCGCGAGGCGGGCGTCGAGATCCTGACGGAGACGATCGTCCTTGCGGTCGGCGAGTCGCGCGGCGCATCGGACGGTGCCGGCGACGGAGCGCGGGACGGTGCTTTCAGGGAAGTCACGATTTCCGGGACCTGCACCGGCATCCGGCGGATCCGCGCCGGGGCGGTCATCCTGGCCATGGGCTGCCGCGAGAGGACCCGGGGCGCCCTCGGGATTCCCGGCCGGAGACCGGCCGGTGTGATCACGGCCGGATGCGCGCAGCGTTTCGTCAACATCGAGGGGTATCTGCCGGGCCGGAGGATCGTCATCCTGGGCTCGGGCGACATCGGGCTGATCATGGCGCGCAGGATGACGCTCGAGGGGGCGCAGGTCGTCGCGGTCCTGGAGAAAATGCCGAAGCCCGGTGGCCTGGAGCGGAATGTGCAGCAGTGCCTGAAGGACTTCGGCATCCCGCTGCACCTGAATTGCACGATCATCGAGATCCGGGGAAAGCCGCACGTCGAGTCGGTCGTGATCGCCCGGTTCGACAGAGAAGGCCGGCAGATCCCGGGTTCCGAGGAGACGATCGCCTGCGACACCGTGATGCTTTCAGTAGGGCTCATTCCTGAGAATGAGCTGAGCCGATCGGCGGGGATCGCGATCAGCCGCGCGACGGGAGGTCCGGAGGCGGGTGAGGACCTGCAGACGTCGATGCGGGGCGTTTTCGCCTGCGGCAATGTGTTCAAGGTCTATGATCTGGTCGATCATGTGTCGCTGGATGCCGTTACCGTAGGAAAGGCCGCGGCAGCCTATGTGCTCGGCCGCCCGTTCGAGGGCAGACTGCGCGTCGTACCCGAAGAGGAACCCGGCAGCGCGGAGGACTCCGCGGATGAGAATACGAGGTTCATCACCTGCACGGTATGCCCGGCGAGCTGCCGGATCCGTGCGAGGCGCGGGGCGGACGGCGAATGGTCGTTTGACGGCTATACCTGCCGGCGCGGCGCCGATTATGCTGCGAATGAGATCTGCGACCCGGTCCGGGTGCTGACGTCGACCGTCCTGATGCGCCTTCCCGGAGCGGCCGGAATGGCGCGGGAGACGGAGGGAGCGGGGGCGGCAGGCTGTGCCGGACGTGCCGTGACGGAGAGGATCTGGCCCGTGAGGACGGACCGCCCGATCCCGCTCGCGCGGATGACGGACGCCATGGCGGTGATCCGCGACCTGGTGCTTGACCATGTCCCCGAGCCGGGCGAGGTCATCCTTGACGATCTTGCCGGCACCGGCGCGAAGGTTACGATCACGGGATAGAATGCCGGATGCGGGATCGCTTCCCGGCATGGGCGGACGGGCAGCCGGATGGGCAAGGCTGACCGGATAGTCTTATGAATCCCCGCGCGGACATGGTATGATGATGGCATATCATTGTTCCGGGGGATGATCCGATGCGTTGGATGAAGTCGTTTTTTTCAGATCAAAAGAAAGTGCTTTTATCGGCTTCGCTGCTCGCGGGGCTTTTTCTCGTCGCATCGGCAGCGGCGATGCTGGCAGGCGGACGCGCGCACCGGGGGGAACCATCCTCTGCTTCGGACGGCGCTTCCGCGGCTCTGACGGAAGGAGCCTCCCCGACGGAAGGGACCGGCGTTCCGTCCGGATCCGGCCTTTCGCAGGGATCGTCCGTTTCCGGATCCGGGCCATCGTCCCGGGCATCCTCGGCGTCTTCCGGCAGTTCTTCGACGCCCTCCGGCACCTCCTCCGCGGTGATTTCCCGGACCTCCTCGTCGGGTCAGCTCGACGTGTGGACACCGCCCGCCGGGACGGCTCCGAACAACAGCTATTCCCTCTATGCCCGGCTGGCCGGCGCGTCCGAATGGACGCCGGTTTTCATCTACAACGTGAAAGTCGGCCACCAGGAGGGGGCGGATCCTCTTCGCGCGCTGGTGGGGATGGAATACAACGGACCGATCGACACATCGATGGCCCGGCTGGATTTTCTCGGTAAAATCGAGCTCAAGGTCACCTATAATAAAAGCGCGCTGAACTCGCTGGACATTTCCCCGGATTCCTACGGGATCCGCTATACGCAAGAGAAAAACACGATCTATTTCACGCTGGAGCAGGATGCCGACGCCCCGCGGAAGGTGGTCATCCGCGCCAACGGGGACTGGGATAAAAACGTCCTGCACATTCTGACCGATCCGCCCGAAAAGGACCAGCCGGCGAAATCGGATCCCAACGTCTATGTCATCGCTCCGGGCGACCCTGTCCCGCGGGTGCTCCCGGAGGGAAAGGACACTTATTATTTCGACACCGGGGTCCACGAGCTTCCCCGGGGCGCCTGGGCGGAATTTGATATCGGAAGAGCCGCGGTGATTGACCGGTTCGATTTTGTGTCAGGGGCGGAAAGACCTTTTCTGGTACCGGGCCCCCAGGATTTCCGGATCGAATACAAGCTCAATGCCGGGGATGCGTATAAAGTCTGCTGCGAAGTGAAGGATAACGACCGCCTGGACATCTACGGCGGGTCGTTTGACAGCGTTAAGGCGCGTTATATCCGGATCATCCTGCTCGGGAACCATGCTTCGCAGACCGGTTCCGGATACAACTACCTGAATTCCAACCATGTCAAGGAATTCAGGGTTTTCGAAAAAG
>CAZDPQ010000141.1:0-6466 GCA_964507305.1 uncultured Oscillospiraceae bacterium | reverse complement strand
GAGATCTCCTTGCCGCTGCGGTCGTAGACCTTCAGCTCCCCGGCCGTGACGCCCATGGATGCCTTGAGCGAGGCCACCGTGGCGGGCATCGCGATCCCGCTGAGAGAACCCTGGAACAGCTTGTACACATCGCTGGTGATCTGCGGGATCGTCCTCGTCACCGTCAGGCGGTAGGACCTGGAAATTCCGTTTTCGGCCGTCACGGTCACCGTGATGTCGTTGGCACCCGGCTGCAGGATGATGCTGCCGGCGCCGGACACCGCGGACAGCTCGCTTCTCGGGACCGCCGCGAGATCGATCCGGTCCGTCTCATACGGGACGGTCGCGGCGTATGGCCCGAAGTCCGCGTAGTAGAACGCCCGGTCGAAGGCCGCGCCGCCGATGCCGAGGGAGGACAGGTAATTGTCGGAGGATTTCGGCGGGAGGCTGCGCGTCACGATCAGGGTGTACGTCCGCGGCTGTCCCGTGGCGGGGGCGCATGTCACGGTCAGCGTGTTTTCTCCGTACTCGAGGCGGACCGCGCCGGTCCCTCCGACCACGGCCTCGCTGTCGCAGGCGGCTGCGCTGACGGTGACTTCTTCCGACGTGTCGGGGACCGTGATGCGGTACGGGCCGCCGGATGAGGGATCGAAGGCCGGGAGGATCCGGAATCCGTCGATGCCGAGCGATGAAAGCTTACTGGCATTCTCCGGCCGCGGCTTGGCAAGTAAAGGCATATCCGCGTAGACCGGGATCCTGAAGATGAAGCTGTTGTCCAGGCTTCCCATCTCCCGGTATGCGTTGTAGCTTGTCCGGGATTCATTGTACGGAGCCTGGACATTCTGCATGTACTGGTGGTAATACAGCCCGTTGATCGGGTCGACATCGAACTTCTGGAGGTAGAGGTTGTCCTGACCCATGTTGATATACGATTGGCCGATATAGACGGCGCCTCCCGTGATCGCCTTCGCCGGGGTGTCCCACGGCATCCGGTACTTCAGGAGATCCTCCGCGCTGCGCAGGGTGCCCGCGTAGGTCGGCGACACCCCGCCGACATAGCCCTTCGCGAAACTGAGCCCGCGCCGGTACAGCACCCCGAAATCCGTGCTGGATCCGGTCCCGATGTTATAGAAATTATAGAGTCCGTAATAAAGATCCCCCGCGACATCGTCCGTGTAAGTCCCGCCGGCGATCGGTGAAAGCCCGACCGGATTCCATGCCGTGACCTCCTGCCTGGCCCTTGCGGCCAGGTGATACGGGCTGACGCGGGTCTCGGCGCCGGCATCGAGGAACTGCTGCTCCAGGCCTGCAAGCCCGGAGCCGGAGAGGATGTCGGCGATCCCCGCCAGGGTGTGGAGCGTGGGATCGTATGTCAGCTGCTCGAACATGTAGATGCTCTGCTCGCTCAGGAAATTCCGCGGGTCCAGATAGTACTCCACCGCGGCGGTCGAGGCGGTGTAAAAGGAATCCCCGTCCTGACGGTCTTCCGCGATGAAATCATTGAAAGCAGCGCCGGCCGGGAGACCGGTCTTCACATATTTGTAATATTCGATTGCCTGATCCCTGTAGATCAGGCTCCGGGCGCCATAGTCCTCATTCGCGACCGCATCCGCCCATTCCAGTCCCGTGTCGAACGCGGTGAAAAGCCAGTTGGGATAATGGCTGTGAAGATACAGCAGGGCCTGACGGTAACTCTCCGGGAACAGGGCCAGCTGGGCCTGGAACTCGGCCTCGGTCGCCTCGGCGATCCTGGAGATGCTGAATGAGTAGGCTGTGGTGACCGCGCTGTCCCCGCTGCCGCGGATGATGAGGACTTCGATGCTGTTCTCTCCCGCGGCCAGAGGCATATGAGTGTAGGGGGCGTCGACCTCGCTGCCGTTCAGGCGCACCGTGACGGTGTCTCCGGCGTCATACCGGACCAGGCTGCCGATGCTGAACACGGATGCCGCGAACGGCAGGCAGATGGAATAGGACTTTTTCGACGGGGAAAAGGGCTCGATCACCGCGCCGTCGGCCTCCAACCGCATCATCGATATGGGATCGATCGAAACGAATGTCGAAAGGATATAGCCGTCAAGCACGGTCCCGCCTGACACCCGGTACAGCAGATGGTACCAGAGATCAGTGCCGTATGTGCTCACATACTGGCCCTTCACTTCCTCCAGAACATCGACCGAGGCCCCTTTCGGCACAACAGCCAGCAGGGCTGACGCCGCCGTCGCGCTCTGGCGCATGTTGCAGCCCGTAAGGATCGAACCATTGCCGTCCTGCGTGAAATAGGCCTCCACAGACCAGAGGACGTTGCTGCCATCACCCTCGGCCGGAGCCCCGCAATAGAGGGTCAGCGTATGGTAATCCTCGGAGTAAAGGGATGTATCGATCTCCGCCGTGAATGTATAGATCGAATCGGCCAGGGGGATGTCCGCCCGCTCGATCGTGAATACAGGCAGAATGTAGCCGTCCATGTAGCATGTAATGAAATCCGCCGTCATCTGGGAAGCGGGGATGCTGCCGGTCAGGGTGACCATCCCGCGCCAGGCATAATAGGCGGAAGAAGCCGACAGCCTGGAGTACTCGTTGAGGTCGACGGACATCGCATAGCCCGGGGTGTCGGAAGCGCGGACGGGGACCGCCCGGATGCCGAACGAGGAAAAAAGCAGAAAAAGTGACAGGGCGGACGCAGCCAGCGTCATCCGCCTGCGCTTCGCGGCGGATCCCCTGCGCCGGAGGATCACGGACAGGCTCTCCGACCTGCCGGCACCGGCCGGACCGATGCAGGCGCGCATCCCGGAGCCTGTGCCCGCGGGTCCCGATGTGGCTCGTCCTTTCAATCGTCCCCTCCGAAAAGAACAGTTCAAGTGGCATCATCATAGCATATTTCGCGGTTTGTTTGGTTACATGAATGTTTCATCCCGGTATCGTGCGGCACCGAGTGAAAAATAGATATTTATGCAACTTCATATTGAATTCCTGCGCGTTTTGCTGTATTAACTATAATCATCCATTCCATAATCGCTTATTTGCGCATGCCCGGAACCTTTTGAAAGGAGCTGAACAGAATGAACCATGAAGTCAGCGATGGCGGCAGAAGCGCCAAAGCGGACCGCCGTTTCGACGATGATCCGGCAATGAACCTCACTCCGGACGTTTTCGCCCTCGCGGGGGCCATGACGGTCCGCAGACTCCGGAGAGAAAAGAACATCACGCAGGGCAGGGCCGCTCTCATTTCGGACATCAGCCAGTCGTATCTTTCCAATGTGGAAAAGGCCAGGCACGCGATCTCGATCCAGAAGCTGGTCGCTTTTGCCGATGGCATCGAGATCGGCCATGAGGTCGGCCTGTATGTGTACGCCGATTCCCTGAGCGCCGTGATGGAGTCCCGGAAGGATTTCTACAGCCACCGGGAGCATTACAGCAACTACCGCAGTTTTTACGACTACGGCTGCGAGACGATCGGACGGGGACCGTAGGGAGCCCGCAGCCCGGCCTTCAGACCAGGGAGGCAATATCCCTGTCGGCGTCGGCTTCGGTCACGGGCCGCGCGACATGGTCGAACAGCTTCCATGTCTCCCTGTGGGAAAGCATCCCGCCGGGCGCCGTATCCGTGAGCGGGCTCAGCGTCTCCACTTCGATCATGTCCAGATTCGTATAAGTCTCAAAGGAGCAGAACCCCGAGTCGGGATATTTCGCACCCTCGATGTGGCTGAAGTATTTGACGAACAGCTGGCCGCCGTTCGCGTTTGCCACCCATCCCGCCGGCACGGCAAGCCCGATTTTGAAAGGGTTGTTCTCGAAAACGCGGTGGGCCGGCACGCCTTCGCGTCTGGCCCGGTCGTCCTGATCCAGGAAGATGTACCGGTCCAGCCAGTGCACCCGTGGGTCGTTCATCATGGTATAGGTCCAGAGGGTGATGTTGCGGTTGGAAAGGAGGACCGGGCCGGTGTCGGGCTGCGGGATGATCAGCCTGCCTCCTTTGGCCATGACGGTCAGCCCCCAGATCGCGAATTCGACGTTCCAGGCATTCCGGTTGGTGATGCGGTGGTCGATGGTCACGGCCGTCCCCTCGGGCGACAGGGTGATCGCCATCTCCTTCTCCAGCTGGACCCATTTGTCCATGGGCGGCCGGACGACGATGCCGTTCTCCTCCGCTCTCCATTCGCACGGGAAATTGTCGTGGTCATAGGTGCGGGGCATCTCTTCCGGGCTGTGCCACAGCCGGTGTCCGCCGTAGATCCGCCAGTCCGCCGACCCCGTCTCGCCTGCCATATTATCATAGACTTTCATGTGGTTGAACCCGCCGGTGAAACCGTAATAGATGATCCTGGGCCCAACGTCCGTCGTGACGATCACGTCCACCGTGCCGTTGCTCAGCTTCACACAGTTCTCCCATCCGAGGTAACGGACTTTCCCGATGCTGACCGATCCCATATGCGCTCTCCTCCGATATTCGCCGCCGTCCGCGGGTCTGCCCCGCGCGGTCGGGATTTTTTCCTGATTATTGTATTGTACTACACGACATCCGTTTTCGGAAGAGCACAATCATGATTTCAGAAGAGGGTGGATAAATCCGTTTATACCGTGGGTGAGTCTGGATTTCCCGGCCCGGAGTCTGTTATTTTGTAACGATCGGAATCTTCTTGCCATCAATGATTATCGTATAATTATCAGGCAGTTCATCAAGAACCAAAAACCAATATCTGTTGCTATATCCTAATAAATCATTATTCTCCATGAACTGAAATTCAGATGAGATATTGTCTTCTATTACCACTTTTTTCGTAGCGTTCATAGAATCCTTAATAATCACTAAATCCAGATTATCTATCCTAAGTACATTGATATAATGGTTATTATGCAATTCGAAATATAGTTGTTTGTAATTTTCATCACAAAAATAGTATGCATCATCCTTATGTCTTACTATTTCAGTGAAATATGTTCCTGCATCCCGGCATATCACTAATGAGAACTCTTCATCCGTAAGAATACCCATGATTTCGTCTACGTCTATTGATTTTTCTTTCAGAACGGCTTCTTCAACTGTCTTGTACCCGACATCCGTTATTCCGATCCGATCCAATACCCACAGGCTAAAATCAACGGTACAGAAGATCAGTGCAAAAATGAACGCACCTATTATCAAACATTTCGAAATTTTTGATTTCATATAGAAACCCATCGGTAAATGTGGAATTGAACCGCACCCCTTTATCATACCCTATCCATATGCCCGCAATACTACTGAACATTTTTCGCCGCACTGCACCGTTCGTGATATTGAATCCGATCAGATTACAACTATAATTAAAAAATAATGCCGTAGGTTTTTACAAAACATCCATTTTAGTCCTAAAATCGTTCTTTTCTGTAATGTATTCAATTTCTGTGTAATTATTCATTATGGCATTTTTAAAAAAATCTCTTATAATAGCCTGATCTTTTATATAAATCTCAACAAATTCGCAGTCATATAATAACAGTAACAACTGGCAATTACTTCTTTGAAAATCTGTATATGAATGAATATTACTAAAACCATCATTTCCCAAGTACGCCTGAAGCTTTAAAAATAAAATGTAATAATTAGATTGAATTTTTTGTAAAAAGTTCTTTCCATTATAATAATTCAATTCGAGGAATACATCTCCTTGAGAATTATTAATATATTCCCAAGCTTCATTTTGATTTTCAATATTGTACCAGCTGTACTTTTTAACATCAATACATTTGAATATCTGCCATAAAATATTTCCCTTAATTTGTGGAATCTTAAAAGATACTCCCCTAATCATTGATTATCATCTCCCGAAAATCATTACGAATCCTTCTCCAACACCACAACTAAGTGGTCCAAATAGAAAATCATCTGCAATACCAACTCCTGTTGTATCATCAATAGCAACAACTACCATTAGAACTACACAGCCAACAATTATAACTCCTCCTAATATGGGTTCAATAACGTCATATGCATATGCTGGCCCTCTATTTGGTCCATCCCAATCATGGTTATGTCCACCATCTTCATCGTGAGGATGTTTACCAGGTTGTCCATGATCATCATGATCATAATCCGTTTGTGGTTTTCCATCTGGTCCGTATGTTCTTGTATCACCATTTGGAGACTTGTAAGTACTCCCTGGTTCACCTGTATTAGGTCGCCGATTAGTTTCATGCATAGAAGCTAATGATAGGGAATTATAATCATTCACAAAACCATTTACAATTCCGGTTACATAACTTTTAACTGAATCAGCTATACTCTTTATTGCATTTTTAATATCATTCCATGTAGGCCAGTGTCCTGATACATCTCTCATATTAACTGGATTATTTAAACAATATGAAAACATATTGTATCCGAGAACAGATCCTACTCCAGATAACATTTCATCCGCATTAACAAACCTTCCTGTCGTCGGATCATAATACCGGCTCTGCAGGTAATACAGCCCGGTCTCGGTATCATAGCGATACCCTCTGTAAC
>CAZDPQ010000140.1:0-6516 GCA_964507305.1 uncultured Oscillospiraceae bacterium | reverse complement strand
AGGCAGATCCGCGCCGATCGTCAGGATGATCTCTGCGATTTCCGGCAGCACCTGCCACGGATATTCGTGCAGGTCGATGAAACGGCCCGCCAGACTGTGTCCGGTGTCAAGAAGCGCGCGGAACCCTGCCGGATCCGCAAAATCGTCGTCAGCCATATGTCTTTTTCCTCCGCCCCATCATTATAAACCGTAATCCGGTCCGTGCGCAATCACCGTTTCCCCGCGCTCTTGACCTGACTCATCTGCAGCTGGGCCGTAACGAGGCCGTAATAGATCCCGCGTTTTTCCATCAGTTCGCGGTGGCGGCCGAATTCTGCAATGCGGTGGCCGTCGAGGACGATGATCCGGTCGCTTTTACGCAGGGTGGACAGCCTGTGGGCGATCGCGAAGGTCGTCCGGTCTTTCGTCAGGCGGTGGATGGCTTCCTGAATCTGGAATTCCGTCTCGGTGTCGAGGCTGCTGGTCGCCTCGTCGAGGACCAGGATCCTCGGATTGCTCAGGATCGCCCTTGCGATCGCGATCCGCTGCCTCTCGCCGCCCGACAGGTTGACGCCCTTCTCCCCGACTTTCGTATTGTAGCCGTCCGGGAATCGGGTGATGAAATCATGCGCGTTCGCGATCCGCGCCGCCTGCATGACCTCCTCCTCCTTCGCGTCCGGCCTGGCATAGCGGATGTTTTCGAAGATGCTTCCGGAAAAAAGGAACGTTTCCTGCAGAACGACGCCGATCTGCGCGTGATAATCCCTCTTGTCATAGGAAGACAGCGGCTTGCCGTCGATCGTGATGGAACCCGCATCCGGGTCATACAGCCGGATGAGCAGGTTGATCAGTGTGGATTTTCCCGCCCCGGATGCCCCCACGATGCCGATCATCTCGCCGGCCTCGATGTCGAACGTAATGTCCTCGAGGACCGGCTCGTAAGCCTTGTAGCCGAACATCACGTGATCGAATCCGACCTTCCCGCGGATCTCTTCCACCGGCTTCTGCGATCCGGCGGGGATCTCCGTGGCGGAATCCAGGACATCGTGGATCCGTTCGATGCTGGTGACCGTCTGGACCAACTGCCTGGGAAACATGCTGATCCAGGAAAGCGGGCCCATGAGGATCGCGGTGTAGCCGACAAACTGGGACAGCTGCCCGATGGTGAACGTTCCGCCGATCACGTTCCGCCCGCCGAAGTACGTGACGATCAGCGAGGTCATGCCCAGCAGGAGGCCGACCGCGGGGTTGAACGTGCTCCAGAATTTTTCGTTCTGGCTGATCTTTTCCGCGAAACGGCTGTTGATCTCCAGAAATTTTCCACTCTGGTACTCTTCGCGGCCGAAGGATTTGACGACGCGGATGCCGGAAAGGACATCCTGCAGCTGGTTGTTGGATTTGTCCTCCAGGATCCACTGGGCGGAAAACCTGCGGCGGAAATTCATCCGGGAAACATAGGAGATGAAAAAGATCAGCGGCGCGACCGCCAGAGCGACAAGGGTGATTTTCCAATCCATGATGCTCATCATGATGACCGCGCCGACCATCATCAGGATCGTGGAGAACATATTGGAAAAGACGACCTCGAAGAAGCGCTGGATCGTCTTCGTGTCGCCGTGCACCCGGTTCATCAGTTCGCCGGTGTTGCGCTCGGAGATGAACTGGATCGAGCATTGCTGCAGCTTGGAGTAGATCCTTTCTCTCAGGGTCTTGCTGATCATCGTGCCCATCCGGGCACTCATCCGGTTGAGTGTGATCATGAGTGCCAGGACCGACAGGTTGATCAGGAGGACGGCGAAGAAAAAGGCGAGCACCTGTGCCGGCCCGCCCCGGAGCGGGATCAGCACCCTGTCGATGAAAAGGCGTTCCACATAGCGCGCGGTGAGGGTGAGCGACGATGTCGCGACGACGATCAGGGTGATCAGGATGAATTTGCCACGGTGCGGGCTGAGCATGGAGCCCAGCCTGGCAAGGAACCGCCCTCTGCCCGCGCACCGCGGGCAGGCCGCCGTGCCGGGAAGTGTGCGGCCGCAGACCGGACATTTCTTCTCGGGCTCCGGGCTTTCCGCGATCCTGTCCGATCCTTTCATCAGCCATTCGGCACCTTTGGCAAAGTAGGAAAACGGCGTCAGATACTGGAATGTGAAGCGCGCGAAAACCGCGTCTTCTCCCGACGCGCCGGTGACCGTGAGGATGCCGCTGTGCACCTGGGGTTCGCACCGGATGCCGCGGATCTCGGTATACGGGATCCGCGCGCGCACTTCGCCGGACTCGATCCGGTAGACCGCCGCGCCGGTCGCCGCCGCGAAGGCGCCGCCGGTCAGCTTTCCGTGCCCGTCGATGTCGTACGGGATGCAGTACGCTATTTTCTCGCCGTCTTTTTCGATCAGCGCCCGGATCCGGTCCGGGAGCCTGTAATGCAGGTCCATCCTTCCGCTTCCGCTCCTTGCCTTATAAGAACAGGTCGATCATCTTCATCTCTTTCTTGGATAAGCCATTGATGTCGGCGATCTCGTAGCGGTTGCTGTCGAGGTCGTTGACGAGCAGCTTCCGGTCGCCGATCCGGAACACGGGATTCCAGATCGAGGTCGTGAAACGCATGCCGCCGCGGTCCGTCCGGACATCCCAGTAGGCAAACCCGTATTCCTCCCGGATCTCGAGGATCTCGAGGATTTTCGGCGTGAAATACCGCAGGTCCAGCTGCTCCCGGATCATGGCCTGCAGATCGTCCGGCCAATCGCCGAGATCCCGGATCATCCCGATCTCATCGCATTTCGGCGTGAGGTCCCGGACCGACAGGTAGCGTTCCGGCGAGGTGAAAGGAAAGGCGCGGTAGACCGCGATCCTGCCGTAATCCTTATCCTTGAACTTTAAAGACAGGAAACCGCCCGGCGTCCTGGTGAAGACCGAATTCTCCGGCGTGATGATGCTGATCTCGAAAAGGTTGTCGATCTTCTCGAATTGCTCCTGAAGCAGCCGGTCATACTCCCGGTCTTCCGGCCTGCCCGCGCCGGCCTGGCCTTCTGTCGATCCGTCATGGCTCATAATCTTCGGCTCCTTTGATGGCGAGTGCCTTTGTCTGAAGCTGCAGGAGCTTGTGGTACACCCCGCGCTTCTTTTTCAATTCCTCGTGGCTTCCCTGCTCGACGATTTTGCCGCTCTCGATCACGATCAGGTCGTCGGCGTCTCTCAGGGTCGACAGCCGGTGCGCGATCGAGATCGTGGTCCGGCCCTTGACCAGGCGGTCCAGCGACCGCTGGATCTTCTGCTCCGTGTGGGTGTCGACGGAAGCCGTCGCCTCGTCCAGGATCAGGATCTTCGGGTCGGCGAGGATCGCCCGCGCGATCGAGATCCGCTGCTTCTCGCCTCCCGACAGCTCCTTGGCTCCGCGCCCGATCAGGGTGTCATATCCGTGCGGCAGCTTCATGATGAAATCGTGGGCGCCCGCCGATGCCGCCGCGGCGACGATCTCGCTGAAGTCACAGTCCGGCTTCGCGTAGGCGATGTTCTCCGAGACGGTCCCGCTGAAGATGTAGGAATCCTGGCTGACGATCGCGATGTTCTTCCTCAGGTCCGCAAAGGCCATGTCCCGGATCGGGATCCCGTCGATCCGGATCTCGCCGTCCTTGGGATCGTAAAATCTCGAGATCAGGTTGATCAGGGTGGTCTTGCCGGCTCCGGACTGCCCCACGATGCCGAAATACTCCCCCGCCCTGACGGTAAAGCTGATGTTGTCGAGGACCGGCTTGTTCGGCGTATAGGAAAAGGACACTCCTTTTACTTCGATCGTTCCGTCCAGCCGCTCTTTCCGCACGGGGCAGGCGGGTTCCGTCACTTCCGGGACCGCGTCGATGATCTCGAAGACCCGCTGCGCGCAGTTCATGCTCATCGACCACCATCGGAAAATGAAGGACATGAAATCCAGCGGACCGTTCAGCATCGCCACATACCCGACAAAAGCGATCAGGTCCCCGTAGGTCATCCCGAACGTCCCGCGCAGGACGAACCACGAGCCGATCCCCCAGATGATCAGGGAGGACAGGGTCTCGATGCCGGAGTAGGCGGCATAGAACCGGTTGTCATAATTGACAAGGTCGAGTTCCGCGTCGCGGACCCTGCTGTTGATCTTCTCGAACCGCCCGGTCTCGGACGACTCCTGCCCGAACGCCTTGACGACCCGGGCACCCGTCAGGTTGTCCGCTACGGCCGCGTTCATGTTGCGGACACTGCGGTGCCGTCTGCCGTGCAGGTGCCACAGCCGCGGGATCATCCGGTAGCTAACGTAGAAGAGGATCGGGATGAAAAAGAGCGCGAACAGGGCCAGCATCCAGTTCATCGAGAACATGAACGCGGCCGCCGTGATGATCAGGACGGCATTGACAAGCAGGTACGGCAGCCCGTCGATGAAAAAGTACGTCACTTCCGTCGCGTCATTCTGGATCCTGGTCAGCAGGCTGCCCGTCTGTCGCTGGCTGAAAAAGGCAACGCTGAGGTCCTGCATGGAGCGGTAGATGTCCGCTTTGATGCTCAGTCCCGCTTTCGGCGCGATATGGGCCACCATGCGCCCCTGCAGGATGCCGAAAAGCTGCTGCAGGAGCCTGGCTGTGAAAATCGTCGCGATCAGGACCAGGAGTGCCGACGCGGGCTTCATGCCGCCCAGAAATCCAAGGATCCCGGATGTGTCGCGGGTGTCAAGGATCTTGTCGTACAGGATCTTGCCGGACAGGTACGGCAGAACGGCTCCGACCGCGCCGTGGCAGAGGATCAGGAACATGACCGCGATGAATCGGCCGAGGAAAGGCTTGAAATAGGTAAGGACACGGGTGAAAAGCGACCTGCGGTCCAGGCATTTCGGGCAGACCCTCCGCCCTTCTTCCGGGTAGGCATTCTTGCATCTGGGGCAAACCTTCCTCTGCTCGCTGTCGTAAAAATCCTCGTCACGGAATGCCTCTTTGCGGATGGCTTTCTCCACTAATTCCTTCAGCTTGAAGAAGGCCTTGAGGCAACTGTTGGAAAAAGCCGCCGCGGGGATCTCCCCGTCCGCGGACTCAAGGACAAGAAGCCCGCCGTTGATCTGCGGAAAAATCGACACGCCGGACAGTTCCGCGAACGGATATGCGCGGATTCCGCCGGCTCCGTCCCATCCGCCGTCTTCATCCGCCGGAGCCGTCCCGTCGTCCAGGCGGACCGCCGCGAGTCTTTCTCCCGTGATGAAAACGAGCTCCGCGGCAGGATCCAGCTGAAGATTCCTGTCGGTGCGGATGCATGCAAGGACGCTCTCCGGATCGGTCCCCGTGCGTCTGATGATCTCCTTGTCAAGATCGGACGGAACCCCGAACCGATCGTCCGTATTCACTCCCGGCATCACGCCGCCCCCTTTTTCCGTACAATTATCCATTATAACCAATTGTCATCGTTTCGTCTAACATTCCGCCGGCCGTCCCCGGTGACAAAACTTCCGGCCCGTGATACAATCCAATGAACTGCTCTTTTTGATGCAGCAGCATATGAGTTTCATTGCTGGCTGCAAGCAATGGACGGAAAGGTGAACCTATATGCTTGAAGCTCACTCCAAAGCCGCCGGCTGTGACGATATCATCCGCATCGCGGACGAATGCGGGTCGGACAAGGCCCGGGCGATCCTGACGTCATCGATCGAGTTTTCCGTTGAATTCAAGGATCTGTGCGCGTCCAACTCCTGCGGGAAGTACGGTTCGAACTGGATGTGCCCCCCGGGATCGGGCCGCCTCGAAGATCAGATCGAGAAGGTCCGGCCCTACAGGCAAGGTGTCGTGATCCAGAATATCGGCGTCCTCGAAGACTCGTTCGATTTCGAGGGGATGGAAAACGCTCTTGCCCGCCATGACGCCATCTTCAGAAAGATCCGCGACCGGGTCCTGCGGGAACATCCGGGAGAACCGATCCTGTTCCTGGGCGCCGGCGCCTGCTCGATCTGCCCCGAATGCACCTATCCCGATCAGCCGTGCCTCTTCCCGGATCTTGCCATCCCGCCCGTCGAATCCTACGGGATCGATGTGTATAAAGTGCTCGCGTCCGCGGACCTCAAGTACAACAACGGCCCCAATACGGTATCCTATGTCGGGCTGATCCTCCTGGATCCTGCCTGTCCCGGCTGCTGAACGGCCGCCGCGTCAGGCGATCGAAAACAGCCTGCAGGCATTTGCGGCCGTGATTTCCCCGGCTTCCTGAGCGGAAACACCCCAAATCTCCGCGATCCTGCCGGCTACGATGGCCGCGCGGGCAGGCTCGTTTCTCATCCCTCTGTAAGGTTCCGGAGAAAGATAGGGGCTGTCGGTCTCCACCAGGATCCGGTCCTTCGGGACCGCCGATACGGTCTCGGGCGCGCGTCTGGCGTTCCGGAACGTGATGGTGCCCGCAAACGACAGGTAAAAACCCATTTTCACATAGATCTCCGCCGATCCGGCGCTTCCGGAGAAGCAGTGCATCACGCCGGGTGGATCGCACAGCAGTCCTCTGTCCCTGCACGATTCCAGGATCCGGAGCATGTCGCCGTGC
>CAZDPQ010000139.1:0-6611 GCA_964507305.1 uncultured Oscillospiraceae bacterium | reverse complement strand
GGAAGAGTACGTACCAAAGGTTTTATCCAGTCTGCTTCACGATCTGGTCGATCTGCGCGATTGTCATATAACAACCGGAAACCAGATGACGAAATATCTGTTTGAAGTTCTTGACGCGAACGGGATGAACCGCATCGCATACAGGATCCTGGAACAGAAAACCTATCCCGGCATCGGCTATATGATCGACAAAGGAGCGACGACGGTCTGGGAGCGCTGGGAATATCTGACAGGCGGCGGGATGAATTCCCATAATCATCCGATGCACGGTTCCTTTTTCCCGTGGATCTTCAAAGCGGTGTGCGGCATTCGCCTGGACCGATCCGACGGGATCACGGATGAATTGATCCTGGAACCGGATACGGAGATCGGGCCCGATTCCGCTTCCATGGAATACCGGACGATGAAAGGCCTTCTCTGCTGCGCATGGGAAAAGAAAGGCAGCGGCGTCCGGTACCGGCTGATGATCCCCTGGAATCTGCCGGCGACATTGATGATCCGGAAGACAGGCAGTGATATGACAATACGCTTTGACGGCCGATTGCTGCTTCTGACGGGGACATCGGAAGAGATGGGGAAACCGTCTCCGGAACTGCAATGGAACGGAACAAAATATGCTGTTTCCCTGTGCAGCGGGCATCACGACATTATCGTCGAATGCGCACAAGGATGATAGAAGACACACGGAGGACAATGCTCTCAATGATCAATGATTATAAACATCACATCAATGCGGATAATGAAAAGCACCGGATCCCGGATTCTGCCGAGCCCGTGCTTCTGGATGAAACGAGCGGATGGGTACGGAGTGAAAAAAATGTCCTGTCCGGATTTTTCAGCATGTACCAGCCTGAAGTGATCTATATCGAGGGAGAGGATTACCCGTACAGAATGTGGTGCATGGGTTGGGCCTACAATCTCCTGAATGAACCGGAAACGCTGGAGGATGGAAGCTTGTATCCCGGAATGCCGGGCGGAGATGCCATTTTCACCGCCCGATCGAAGAACATGGAGGAATGGGAGGTCTACAGCAGGACAGACAACGGCACCGGTGAAGTATACTGGGACCGTCAGCAGAAGGTGACGGACTGGGTTCCGGTCATTACCTGTGAAAACATCTGGTATGACGATTTTCATGTTGGAGATCCTTCGGTCATCTACAGCGACGGCACTTATTATATGGCCTACTCCGCGATGGGAACGGACAAGCCGAATCCCGAAGAAGAGTTTCCCTGGAGCGACAATGCGGCCTGCATCATGGGTGCGGTTTCCCATGATGGCCTCCATTGGGAAAAAAGTGCCGAACCGCTTCTGATCTGGGAACAGGAATATGGTTTTGACGAAACGAAGTACAAGGATACGTATTACGGAGGGTATCAGCGGCCATCCATCATGTATGAAAACGGCCGGTGGAAGATGTGGTACGATTATTCTGCAGGAAAAGAGAACGGGGTTTCGATCGGCTATGCGGAAAATACAGGAGACTTTCTGAACCCCGGCGCATGGGTCCGTTTCACAGGGGACACCTCGCCGATCCTGTCTCATTGGGTCGATATCGATGTGGTGAAAATCGGACACATCTATTACGCATACGGGGACCCTTTCACCACATGGTACGGCATCAAAGACGACCGGATCACCGATTGCGGCACCGGATGGTCGCTTCGGCAGATCATGGAGGCGCAATCCTATGACGGCATCCATTGGATCCCGACCGGGTATTTCAGGCCTGACAATGGATATCCCGCCAATCAGATCCCGCAGGTATTTCTGGACCATAAAAACGGGAGAGTCTGCATATTTTATGCAACGCAGAGAGGTCTGCAGGCGGACGGCGAGTATTGCTGGCGCTGGGATAATTTCCGTTATCTTTACAAAAACATCCGGGACTTTGCGTGCTGATCCCTTGACAAACGGCAGCGGACCGTTCGGAGAAAAACGATGATGTACCTTGATCAAAACCTTCATGTCCCGATCCTCGGCGAATACGACGTCGCCGTGGCAGGAGGAGGGCCTGCGGGGATCGGAGCGGCCGTCTGTGCCGCCCGCCTCGGCCTGAAGACGATCCTTGTCGAACGATACGGCTTTCTGGGTGGAATGTGGACGGCGGGTTTCATCAATCCGATCCATGACACTTCCAATAAAAACGGCATTGTGCGGGAATTGATCGGCAGACTGAAACAGCAGGATGCCTGGGGCGGATTCTACGGCATTTGCTTCGATTTCGAAATATTGAAATGGATCCTGGACGAGATGACGGTCTCCAGCGGAGTCCGCGTCCTGCTGCACACTTATATAGCCGATGCCTGGTGCGAAGGCAACTTGGTCAAGGGAATGATCGTCGAGAACAAAAATGGAAGGTCGGCAATCAAAGCCAAAGTGCTGATCGATTGCACCGGGGACGGGGATGTTGCCTTCCGGTCAGGTGCTTCCTTCAGCATGGGAAGGAAGAGCGACGGACTCTGCCAGCCCATGTCCACGATTTTCATCCTGGGGAATATCGACTACTATCAGGCTGATTCCCGCGATGTGAATAAGATGGTGCAGGACGCGCTGGCGGAATTACCGGAAACCTTTGATACGACCTACACCCGCCCTTATATCATTCAGCTGCCTAATACGCACCGGGCTGTCGTCGAATGGTGCCATGTCCGCAACAGATCCGGAATCGATGCGGACCAGTTGACGGCGGCGGAAATGCAGGGACGCTCCCGGGTTTTCGATGTCGTGGATTTCCTGAAACGCAGGATCCCCCGCTTCCGGGATGTCGAGCTGATCGCGGTAGCCCCTCAGATCGGTGTAAGGGAAACCCGGCGGATCGACGGCCTTTATACCCTGACGCAAAAAGACTGCACGGTAGGGGCGCAATTCGATGACGGGATCGTCAACGTTGAATTCAACATCGACATCCACCAGCCGGATGGGATGGATCAGGACAATGTCCCCGTCAAACCATATCAGATCCCCTATCGGTGCCTGATTCCGGTGTCCCGCGAAGGCATCCTCACCGCAGGGCGATGCATCTCGGGAACCTATGAAGCTCACGCGTCCTACCGTGTGACGGCGGATTGCATGGCGATGGGGGAAGCGGCGGGAGCCGCAGCTTATCTTGCCATACGGGACGAGGTTCGTCTGAGGGATATCGACACGTCCGAACTGAGAATGATTCTGCGATTCCAATGAAATGGTAAATCATATGGTGAATGGAGAAGAAGCAATGAAAATGACATTTAAAACACGAGCCCTGGTGCCGGCAGTGCTCATCGTGATGATCTTCACCGGGTGTAATGCGCAGCAGCCTGGTTCGAGCATATCGGATGAAAGCCGGTCGGCCTCATCACAGGCAGTATCCGGCGGAAGCGGAAGTGACGTTTCCGAAGGGTCGCCCGGATCCCTGATCCCATCAAGTGGATCGAGCCTTCCGGCAGATTCGGGGAGCACCAGCCCGACCATTACGGCAGCCCTTTCACCGGTCATCACGCCGCCGGATAAAGACTGTCTGCAGGGGCATATCGGATCCGATTCCTCCGGATATGAGATCCCGAATCCGGTGAAGCCGGCGCTGCTGGACAATGATGCAACGTGGATCCGCAGCGAAAAAAATGTCCTTTCCGGATTTTACAGCATGTACCAGCCGGAAGTGATTTATACGGAAGATAAGGAATACCCGTACAGGATGTGGTTCATGGGGTGGGCCCAGAATGCAAATAATGACAAACAGATTCTGTTGGACGGAACGGTTTACAACGGGTACCCGGGGGGAGATGCCATCTTTCTCGCAAGGTCGAAAGACCTTGACAGCTGGCAGGTATACAGCCGGAAGCAAAACGGCACGGGAGAGCAATACTGGGACTCCGCGGAAAAAACAGCTGATTGGTATCCCGTCCTGACATGCCAGGATGTCTGGTATGACGATTTCCATGTCGGAGATCCTTCGATCGTCTATCAGAACGGTACGTATTTTATGGCCTATTCCGCAATGGGGACCGACAAGCCGGACACGACCTATTCCTATGTCTGGCAGGATGCGGCCTACTGCATCATGGGTGCGGTTTCAAATGACGGGATCCACTGGGCGAGAAGCAAGGAGCCACTTCTCATTTGGGAAGGCGAATATGGCATTGACGAGAATGTGACACGCAGCGCTTCCAATGACACCTATTTCGGCATGTACCAGCGGCCGTCCCTGATGTACGAAAACGGCAGGTGGAAGATGTGGTTCGACTATTGGGCCGGGTATAACAGCGGGAACGGCACGTCCATCGGCTATGCAGAGAATACCGAGGATTTTCTGGACTCATCCGACTGGGACAAAAAAACGACCGATACGAAACCCCTGCTTTCACAATGCGTCGACCTCGATGTGGTGAAAATCAACGGAGCTTATTTCGGGTACGGGGATCCGTTCATCAGCGCATTCAGGGTGAATGATCCGGAAATCAAAAGAGAAAGCGCGGCATGGTCCCTGCGCCAGATCGTTGAGTTCCAATCGCCGGACGGATTGTCATGGACGGCAACAGGATATTTCCGGCCCGACACCGGATATCCGGCTGACCAGATCCCGCAGGTGTTTCTGGACCACCAGCAGAACCGTGTATGCATTTTCTACGCGACCCAGCGCGGCACAAGAGAAGGCGGCGCCTATGACTGGCGTTGGGACACACTGCGCTATATGTATAAAAAAGTATCTGATTTCAAGTGATCCGATGCATTTCGAGTGAAATCCGTCAGGTTAGAATAATGCAAAATAGAGGTTAATGTTGTCCATGGACTTCAAAGGCGGCGGAACATAAAATGAAATCGTGAACACGAGTCGGTATCGAACGGTTGGAATACACCGGAGGGAGGATGTATATGAAAAAATTCCTTGTCATCAGCATCAGCTGTCTTTCCTTGATTGTCTTCATGGGTTCCATGCTTGCCGGCAGTATTTCGGCTGCCAGTGCGAATGAACTGGCCATCACGGCGCCGAATTATGATTATGACATGAAGGGCGTTACGGACTGGGGAAATTATAAAGGGATCGATGTGGCCTGCAACAATGATCTCACCGCCGAGGCATACGGGACGAATATGGACGATATCCTCGGGCCATATATTACCATCAACGGTGTTCCTCTGATGGATCGGATCAACCAGGATCCTGCACTTAATATCGGCGACACTTCGCTGATGTACGGGAATGCGGCGGCGCTGAATGTCCTCAATACCAAGAGTTTCCGCATCTTTTACTGTGGCGGAGGAACCGGGGATCTTGATCCGGATGGGGTGAACACGATCGTGTTCGATAAGGATATGCCTGTCGGCGGTTCGACCCTTGGCAGAACCATCACCATGATCATGGATCCCGCTGCGGGGATCTGGACGGATTCGACCCAGATCACATCGGCTGCCTCAAGCGCGGCAAGCTCGAGTGCCGCCTCATCCAAAGCGAGTTCTGCGGCGTCAAGCTCCAAAGCAAGTTCCGCCTCTTCAACGGCATCATCTGCGTCCCAGATTTCAGAAAGCGCCGCATCATCCTCCGAAGAAAGCATTGCGTCCGGTTCTTCAGAAGAGGCTGCTTCTTCATTGGAAGTCTCTGAAGCGTCTGAAAGCACCGCATCGGAATCCGAGGTATTGTCCGAAGGGTCCGGGGAGCCGGGAGCAAATACGACGGTCATCATCGTGATTGTCGTCGCTGCTGTCGTGATTCTGGGTGGCGGCGCCGCACTATATTTTATTCGGAAAAAGAAATGATAGCATACTGCGAGCTACCGGATCGTCCATGAACGATGGAGGGAACCGTAAACGCCGCTTTGCAGGGGTTTACGGTTCTTTTTCTATCCATGAAGATGATCGGCATCTTTCCTCCATTGCTTCAGTGCAGGTCCCTTTCATTGAATTCAGCAGATCGCTATGTTAAAATAATACATGCCGATCTTCTGAAAACAAGACTTTTCTGCCTATCTGTCTGTCGATTCCGGAGGGAAAGATGATCAGTAAATCTCCAGTCTGCAGCTTTAAAAACATCAGGGCGGAATACTACAACGGGGGTTATACGCAATGCTTCCCGTCCTGGAGATATGAGAACATCACCCCGAAATACAACAAGCTGTATTACATTGTCGATGGTGAATTCTATATCAAAATCAATGACAAGGAATTCATTGCGAAAAAAGGCCAGCTTTTCCTTCTCCCATGCAATTCTGTACAGACGTTCTATCATATCTCCGAAAATCTCGCCAAAAAGTACTGGTTTCATTTCAACGTCGACTGCGATGGAAAAGATCTTTTCGAGCTTATTTCCCTTTCCTACATGATTGAAGTGGATGATCCCGAATATGTCGAAGGGCTGTTTGTCAGCATACTGTCCGGAGAAGATAAGCAGAAACTGCTGTCACAGTTGAAAAAGGAGATCAGCATTCTGGAGCTGCTTTCCTATTTTATCCAGAAATCCGACATTTACAGCGAGAAAAAATATTTCATGAACCAGAATGTGAAACTGGTTCTGAATTATATCAACAACAATTACGATAAGCCTATCACGATCAATGAAATGGCGGAGTTGCTGCAGTTTCACCCCAATTATTTCATCCGGTATTTTAAGGAGATCATGCATATCTCACCGATCG
>CAZDPQ010000138.1:0-6672 GCA_964507305.1 uncultured Oscillospiraceae bacterium | reverse complement strand
CCCGTAAAATCCATTACGGCCGACTGCCGAAAATGGCTGTCCCGATGCGGACATGCGTAGAACCGCGCCGGATCGCGGCGGGATAGTCGTTGCTCATCCCCATGGAGAGAATATCGAAACCGGCGCCTGCGCCGCCCGAACGGAGCAATTCGAACAGCTCCTGCGTCTTCGCGAAAACGAGGTCCGGGATCCGCTCGTCTTCCGTCAGCGGAGCCATGGTCATCAGGCCGCGCACGAGAATGCCGGGGCGTCCGGCGGACAATGCGGCGATCAAGTCCTCCGTCTTGTCCGGTGAAAATCCGTGCTTGCTCGCCTCCCCCGATGCGTTGACCTCAAGCAAAACGGGCGTAACGATGCCTGCCGCGAGAGATCGCGCCGAAATCTCATCGAGCAGCTCGGTACGGTCCGCCGAATGGATGAGGCTTACCTTGCCGATGATATCCCGGACTTTGCGGCGCTGGAGCGTGCCGATCATATGCCAGGAAGGGTACAATCCTTCTTCCCGCAGCCGCCGGATCTTCATGCACAGTTCATCCGTCCTGTTTTCCCCGAGGTCGGCAAGCCCTGCGCGCACAGCCGCCATGGCCGCTTCCGGGGGGTGCAGCTTCGACACCCCGATCACCGTGATCTCCGCGGGATCTCTCCCGCACGAAGCAGCCACGCCGGCGACCCTTTCGAGGACTTTGCGGCAGTTGTCGCGGATCGGGCCGTAATCGATGCTATCCACCGATGTTCTCCCCTTCCTTCACCGAATCGGGATTTTTGACAAGATACCCCTTGTCGAGCCGGGCCTTGTCCTCGTCGGCAACCGCTTCGATGATCGCGTATTCGTTGTCGGAGTCGACGATCCGGACAGAGATCCTGCGCACATAGCCACTGACAACGAGCATGATGTCCCCGCTTCTCCTGTCCGGGCCGACATCCGCCAGCGAGGAGTACGGGATCCTGAGTCCTTCGGAGGTCCTGATGCTCAGGAGGACCTTGACCGTACGGGCATCGGCAAATCGGACCACCATGCGGTCGGTCCGGAAGAGGATCAGCAGCTGCCCGGCCTTGATGACCTTGCGGTACACCGTGCAGTCGGCGATATCCACGCCGGCGTCGGGAACCCGTATGGTGTGGGTGCTGCCTTCTTTAAATGTGCTGTCCGCGCTTTCCGGGACCGTCAGGGCAATGTACTGGTAGACGCCGGAGATGACCTTCAGCGCGGTGTCGTCTTTTTTACATAATTCGCCGGCTGTCAGGAAAGGCTGCACGCTGCCGAGGCATTCGCTGAACTGGTCCATGGTCAGCGTGTCGGCCGAACCGGGAGACAGGGTCTTTTCCATGCCGTCGATGGTGTACGAAAGGATCCCCGGCCGGGTGACGATCACGTTGCCGGCCACGATGCCGAGTTCTTTCTCGAGATTTTCCTTCTGCTTCTTGAGTTCCGACAGTTCGGCGTCGTTGAAATCGATGCCGAGCAGCCTGGTGTCCCGGCGGTTCATCGCGACATCGACGGAAGCGCGGTATGCGGGGAAATTTGTGAAGACCGCCATCGCGCCGTCCCGACGTACGAGGTCGATCTGCGCGGCGATGCTGCCGTCCGCTTCTTCGTAGATGGCGGCGGCGCCGGTCCCCTTGCCCTGCATGACGAGCCGCGCCTGAAGGTCCGCGATCTGACGCTCGTAATTGCGCAGCGCCGCGATATCGTCCTCGCTGCCTTCGCGGATGATCACCGCGGCGGTCTGGCCTGTCGAAACGCGGCTTCCCGCCTGCAAGACAGGCTTGAGGATGCCGTTGTCCGGCGATTTGAGGAGCGTTTCGTCCCGGATGAGGATCGCGTCGGATGTGACCGTATGGTCGATGACGCCCGTCTGGATGAACATGAACTGAGGCTTCGGCGCGCTCCGTCTCATGATGCTGAGCACAAGCGACACGGTCAGGAGCATGACGGCAAGCACGAAAAAGCTCATCGTCACGGAACGGGAACGGTCCCGCCTGCGCTCGGCAGCCTCAAGGCGCGCTTTCTTCTGAAGCTCGTCGTCCTCCCGGATCCTGGACTTCAGCGACTCGGCTCTGCCGGGTTCCTTACGCGCTTCACGGATCACCCGGTTTTTACTCCCGCCGGACGGCGGCTCTGCTTTTTCGATGCTCTTCTTCATCACGGCCTCCGTTCATCGGCCGAGCCGCGACGCGGCCAGCATCGCGGCGAAGCGCACATTCTCGAAAACGATCCCGCCCTGAAGATACGCGATGTAAGGAGGCCGCACGGGGGAATCGCAGCACATCTCGATCGAAGCGCCCTGGGTGAATGTGCCCGCGGCCATGATGACGGGGCAGTCGTATCCCGGCATGTCCCAGGGCTCCGGCGTCACGAACGAATCGACCGGCGACGCATGCTGGACACTGCGGCAGAAGTCGATCACCTTTTCGGCGGATCCGAAAACAAATGACTGGACAATGTCGCCGCGGACCGATCTCCAGTCCGGTTCCGCGTGATAGCCGAGGCGCTCGAACAGCGCCGCGGAAAAAACGGCACCCATCAGCGCTTCTGCGACCGCATGCGGCGCCATGTAAAGTCCCTGTGCAATCATCCGGTTCATCCCGAGCGTCGGTCCGATGTGCGACCCGACGCCCGGCGCTGTCAGTCGGCACGCGGCCTTCTCCACCAGATCCGCCCTGCCTGCGACATAGCCGCCCGTCGTGCAGATCCCGCCGCCCGGATTCTTGATCAGCGACCCGCAGCACAGATCCGCGCCGAACGCACAGGGCTCGCCCGTTTCCGTGAATTCGCCGTAGCAGTTGTCGACCACGACGGACGCGCCGCTTCCCGCTTCCCGGACCGCCGCGGCGATCCGCCCGATATCCTCGTTCAGGAGACACCGTCGCCCGGTGTATCCCTTCGACTTCTGGATGAAAACGACCTTGACATCCGGGGCGAGCGCCCGGCGGATCGCTTCCGTATCCGGCCTGTCGTCCGCGCCGAGATCGATCTGGCGGTAGCGGACGCCGAAATCCGCGAGGGTCCCGCTCCCATCCGTGCCGTCGATGCCCAGAACGCCGCACAGGGTGTCATACGGCCGGCCGGTGACGGAAAGGATCGTGTCCCCCGGTCTCAGGATCCCGTAAAGCGCCGCGGCAACAGCCGCCGTGCCGGAACTGATCTGCCATCGCAACAGCGCGGCCTCGGCGCCGGAAATCAGGGCAAACGCCTGCTCCAGGCGCTCCCTGCCGGCATCATCATACCCGTAGCCAGACGTGCCCGCAAAGTGGCTGTCGGAAAGCCGGACCTCCCTGAAAGCGGATATGACCCTGATCTGATTGAGATCCCGGATGCCGCGGATCCGGTCGAACACGGGACGGATCTCCTCTATGGCCGCATCCGCCAGGTCCATGACGTCATCCCGGATCCCCAGGCTGCGGTACCTGTCCCGCAGGTCCCCGTTCATCGGAATGCTCAAAGCCCGTAGACCTCCCTGGACCCGATGACGCGGATCTTCGCCGCCTTGAGCACCCGGATGGCGGTTTCCGGATCCTCGACCCGGATCACGACGATCGCGTCGGACGAAGCCCTGCCTACGAAAGCGTACAGGTATTCGACGGAGATGCTGCTGGAGCTGAGGATCTCAAGGGCATTGTCGAGAGTGCCCGGAGTGTCTTCGATGGAAATGGCGATCACATGGGTCGTGCTGACGGTGAATCCGCTCCGCTTGAGGAGTTCCAGCGCCGCGTCGGGCTTGTCCACGATCATCCTGAGGATCCCGTATTCGGTCGTGTCGGCAATATAGAGCGCCCTGATGTCGATCCTGTTCGCGCTGAGCGTCTTGGTCACTTCCGCAAGTCTTCCCGATTTGTTCTCCAAAAAAACGGATATCTGTTTAACGAGCATAGCGCACCTCCCGTCTGCCGCCTCCGGGCCTGCGATCCCGCGCGGGATCCGGCCGATTTACAATCATTATATCAGACTGCCGGCTTTTCGGACAGCAAAACGGCTTCGCGGCCTTCGCGGAACGCCGCTTTGTTCAGCGCGCGCAGCTTCTCCGGGAAAATCTCGTCGATCGCGCCTGCCCAGACGTCCTCCCCGATCTCCGTAAACGCGGAGAGAGCGCCGGTCATGACCATGTTGGCGACTCTGGCGTTCCCGAGCCGGTGCGCCGTCTCATCCGCGGCGACGGAAATCACGGCAGCCCGCTCTCCCGCAGCCTGTTTCAGACTGAGGGGGATATCCTGCGGGTAGGCGCCCTTCCCCATCCGCACCGTGACGGGGATGATGTTCTTCCGGTTGACGATGAGCCGCCCTCCGGCGGCAAGAAATCCTGCATAGCGCTGAGCCTCAAGCTCCTCGAAAGCAAGGATGAAATCCGCGGAACCTTTTTCGACCACCGGCGAATGGACTTTCTCCCCGATCCGGACATAGGTGACGACACTGCCGCCCCGCTGGGACATGCCGTGGACTTCCGACACCTTCACGTCCAGACCGAGCTTTGTCGCGACCGCGCCGAAAAGCTTGCCCGCGACCAGAGTGCCCTGACCGCCTACGCCGGCGATGACCAGATTGATTGAAACAGACATTCCCTATTCCTCCGTTATTCCCGGCTTCCGATCGTGATCGCCTTGAATCCGCACAGATTCACACAAAGCGAGCAGCCGTTGCACTGCTCGCTGTCGATGAGGATCTCGCCGTCAGGCCCCTGCGAGATCGCCGGGCACATGGACTTCAGGCAGGCTTTGCAGCGGGCGCACAGGTCCGCATCGACGACGGCCTTGCCCTCCGGCGTCCCGCGCCCTTTCGGGATCAGGGCGCATGGCCTGGATGCGATGATGACCGAAACGCATTCACGCGCCATCTCTTCGCGGACGGCTTTCATCACGGCGGCCATGTCGGCCGGGTCGACGGTCCGGATGCTTTCGACACCGACCGCGGCGCACAGCGCCGGAAGGTCAACCGACGGCGCGGGCTCGCCCCGGATGCCGAGGCCGGTGCCGGGATTCTGCTGGTGGCCGGTCATCCCGGTGATCGAATTGTCCAGGATGAGGATCGTCGCTTGGCTTCTGTTGTAAACGCAATTGATGAGTCCCGTGATGCCGGAATGAAGAAAGGTGGAGTCGCCGATGACAGCCACGGTGCGTCGCGACAGCTCATGGCCGGTCGCCTTGTCGAATCCGTGGGCCATCCCCACCGAGGCACCCATGCAGATGCTCGCGTCCATCGCATTGTACGGCGGGAGCGCTCCGAGCGTGTAACAGCCGATGTCCCCCGTCACATGCACGCCGAGCCGGCTGAGCGCCAGGAACACTCCCTTGTGAGAGCAGCCGGCGCACATGACCGGCGGCCTGCCGGGGGAAGGCTCGAGCAGGTCCGTGCGGATCCCCTGCTCCGGGTCCGGTTCATCCGATAATGCCCGTCGGATCATCGGGACGCTGTACTCGCCGAGCAGCGTGAACAGGTCCTTGCCCTCGCACGCGATCCCCAGGCTCCGGACAAACGTCTCGATAAATGGATCCAGCTCTTCGACAACGATCAGACGGCCGACTCCGGCCGCGAAATCCCGGACAAGGCCGGCGCTGATCGGCCAGACCATGCCGAGTTTGAGGACCGATGCGCCGGGAAGAGCTTCCCGCACATACTGGTAGGCGATCCCGGATGTGATGACGCCGATCTCCGGAGAACGCATCTCGACGGATGCGAAGGAATCGTCCGCCTGCAGCCCGGCGAGTGTCCTCATCCGGTCTTCCACGGCCGGGTGCCTGCGGATCGCCATCGCAGGCATCATGACGAATTTCTCCGTGTTTTTCGTATAAGGGCGGACCGTCGCGGGAAGCGGTTCGCCGAGTTCGACCGGCGACCTGCTGTGCGCGATCCGGGTCGTCAGCCTTACGATCACGGGCGTGTCGAACCGCTCGGAAAGCTCGAACGCAGCGGCGGTGAAGTCCTTGCACTCCTGGCAGTCCGAGGGTTCCAGCATCGGGACCTTGGCAGCCAGCGCGTAATGGCGGCTGTCCTGCTCATTCTGTGAACTGTGCATGCCCGGATCGTCGGCGACGACGAGGACAAGCCCGCCGTTGACGCCGGTGTAGGATAATGTGAAAAGCGGATCGGCAGCCACGTTGAGCCCGACGTGCTTCATGCAGCTCATGGCCCTCGCCCCCGCGATGCTGGCGCCTGCCGCGGTCTCGACCCCGCACTTTTCGTTCGTCGCCCATTCCGCGTCGATCGACGGGTAAACGGCGGCGATCGTTTCGGTGATCTCCGTGCTGGGCGTCCCGGGGTAGGATGAACAGACTTTGACGCCCGCCTCGTAAGCCCCGCGCGCGACCGCCTCATTGCCAAGCAGTATCTTTTTCATCGTTCTTCGCTCCTGACCTCGATCTGTTAGATCCTCGCTCCTGACTCCGATCCAGGCTGTAATTCCGGAAGCCGTTTTTGCTTCTCTGGTATGATACCAAAAATCGCATCCGATGGGAAGACGCGAAGGCGCTGCGAAAGCACAGAAACAGTCCCGTGGAGCAAAATTCCTGTTGACATCATTTCCGGTTTGCGTTTATAATCATCCATGCATGATCCAGCATGGGATCGTGAGCTGCCGTGCGATCGTGGCGGAATTGGCAGACGCGCACGTTTGAGGGGCGTGTGGGAGACCGTATGGGTTCAAGTCCCATCGATCGCACCAGAATGGAAAAGTGACCGGA
>CAZDPQ010000137.1:0-6680 GCA_964507305.1 uncultured Oscillospiraceae bacterium | reverse complement strand
CAGCTGCCGATACGGGGAAGATCTGATGATGCCGAGACCGAATTTTCTGATTTTCATGACCGATCATCAGCGGGCGGACAGCATTTATCCGTTCTGCAGAGCCAAGACGCCGAACACGGACCGCCTGGCGCGGGAAGGGCTTGTTTTCACGGAGGCCTACTGCACCGCGCCGCACTGTTGCCCGTCCCGCGCTTCCTTCTTCAGCGGACTGTATCCGTCCGGTCACGGCGTGTGGAACAACGTCGACGTGGACAACGCGCTGAGCCGCGGATTGTATGACGGCGTGCGCCTGTTTTCGGATGTGCTCCGTGAAAACGGCTATCTTCTGCAGTATTCGGGCAAATGGCATGTGTCGGCTGTCGAGAGCCCGGCGGACCGCGGATGGCAGATGGGGTACAGGAATGAAAAAGCGGTCTCGTTCCGCGGACGGTACGGGAACAGGCCTTCCGGCAGGGACTGGAGAAATTACGGAGAAGGGGTCGTCACGCGAGGGGAGCGGGGCGACGGCGAAATCGTCCGCGAGGGGTACCCGGTCTACCGCATGTACGGGGAAAGCGAAAATCCGTATGGCGACCGGGATACGGCGGACGACGCGATCCGGATCATCGAAGGACGTAAAGAAGCGGACGGCCCCTGGTGCCAGTTCGTCGGCATGACCGGGCCTCATGAACCGTGCATCCCGCCGCAAGAATATCTGGATCTTTATGATGAAGAGGATATACGCCTTCCGGACAATTTCGCGGATGACTTCGGCAAGAAGCCCGGCCTGCACCGCAGGCTGCGCGACAAGCTCGGGGTCCTGACCGAGGCGGAGTGGAAACGTGCAATCAAAGCCTACCTGGCATTCTGCAGCTTCGAGGATGCGCAGTTCGGACGTATCGTCGACGCCCTGGACCGGACCGGTCAGCTGGAGAACACGCTTATCCTGTACCTGTCCGACCACGGGGATTACTGCGGGGAGCACGGATTGTTCGCCAAGGGGCTGCCCTGTTATCTCGGCGCGTACCATATCCCGGTCGTCCTGTGGAGCCGCGGAGGGATCCGCCGGCCGGGACGCCTGGTCGACCGGCTGGTTTCGATCACGGACCTGGCGCCGACCATTCTGGATTACGCCGGGATCCCGGGATTCTCCGCATCGGGACGTAGCCTGATGCCGTTCCTGGAGGACCGGGAGCCGGAGGGCTGGCGGACCGCGCTGTTTACGCAGTCCAACGGGAATGAGATCTACGGGATCCAGCGGTCGGTGATCACGAAGAAGTACCACATGATCTACAACGCGTTCGACTATTATGACGAGCTCTACGACCTGGAGAAAGATCCGGGCGAGATGGTTAATGTTGCCTATGAGCCGGAATACCGGGAAGCGCTGAAGGATCTTTACCGGGAGATGTGGGGATTTGCCCGCGAAGCCGGAGACAGCTGCGTCAATCCGTATTTTATGGTCGCGCTTGCGGAATACGGTCCGAATATCATTTTTGAAAAGTGAAGGTCCTGTGAAAAGAGGGATCCGGATGAATGGACCCCTCTCTTCGCGCCGGGGGATGGTGACAGGTCAGGAACCCAGCACCGACAGGCAGCCGCTGTAATCATGGCTGTCGTACTCTGCGAGCGCTTTCCGGAAGCGCTCTTTTTGCGCTGTAAGCGTTTCGGTGACTCCGGAAGAAGCCTTTTCCTGCAGTGCGGCATACCGGATGATCAGGGCTTTCTGCGCTCTCTGCATCTCCGTGAAACGGACCGTGAAATCCCTGTCCAGGCAGATCACGCTGACCCTGGCATAATCGTGAGCGGCAAGGCTGAACGATAAGCCGGACATCAGCGCGGATCCGCGGACTTTCGAAACAGTCGTCCGGCCCTTGGAATCGAGCGTGGTGACCTGGTAGTCAAGGCCGGCTTTGAGGTCGTGGAACAGGACCGGCGTGGCGATCGGAGCTCCGGTGCTGTTGTAGAGGATGAAATTGCGCTCCGCCCCTTCCGCCATCTTGGACGCGGCGTCGACGATATCGAGGTTCATGGCCATGAGGCTGCGGTTTTCGGCTTCCGCGTAGGCTTCGAAAAGGATGTAGTCGTACAGCGGGCCGTTGGACATGTAGGTATTGGGTCCGTTCGCGCCCATCGGCGTAGGAGTCTCCGCGGAGTAATAGTCTTCGACGGCGAGCCATCCCGCGGGCCCGGAGGTGTAGGATGAAGCGGTGGGGACCGCCGCGGGATTCCAGGACGGCCCGCAGAAGTAGAAGGCGTTGATCCGGTAAAGATTGTACAGCTTCAGCAGAAGGGGATCCGGCGCGACGGCCGGGTTCTTCAGGGAAAGGATCATCGGAAGATAGGTCATGGCATTTTCCCAGGTGCAGGTCGTGTCGGTCACCGAAAACGCGTGGAACAGCGCCAGACTTGCTACGCTCTTATCCAGCGTGTCGTCCCGCAGCATGCTTTCGTACCAGTTCATCATGCGCAGCGTGAGATTCCGGATGTCGTTCGCGTAAGTCAGCCATTTGGCTTCTCCGGTGTAATAGTACAGCATATTGGCGGCCGCGACGCCCCACGGCGCGCTGCTGACCTCGTTGACAGGAAAATCGTACGGATCGGTGTACCGTTTCAGTTTCTGCGAATTGGCGTAGTAGCTCATGTCCGTAAAGAGTTTGTCCAGCGAAACGGAAGCCTCGGTGAGATACCGGCGGTCGGCGGTAAGGTCATATGCGAGGCACATGTTGTAGGAGTAGATGGCGCCGGACCATGCCTCGTACGCTGTGCCGACGGCAGGTTCGTCCAGGCTGGCTGCCGGGGCCAGCGCCGAAGCGCTGAACAGCTGCGGGAATACGTAGCTGCAGTTATGCGCGAGCGTGGTCATCCCCTGCATGGAAAGAAGGAATTTGCCGCCGAGGGCGGGGTCGAAATCCTGCGGATCTCTCAGATAGCTCGCCCAGAGGGTGCTCTGCTGCATGAAAAAATTCTGGAACGTGAATTCAACGCCGTTCCCCGTATATCCCGGCTGTTCCTCAAAGCTTCGGATCAGCCGGGCTTGCTTGTCGTAATAGGCGGGCATGGCGGACAAGCCGGCATTCAGGAAGGTGTGCTGCCCGGCATCGGGGTTCAGCCGTTCATAGATGAGCCAGGGGATGAGGGTGTTGTTGTTGCAGTTCCAGTCCCCGTAGATCGAAGAGGCGCCCGAGGCGTTTTTGAGGGCGTAACCGGGGCGCTGGAGGATCGTGGAAAGCGTCCGCTCCAGGAAAAGCGGCCCATCCTTCCAGATCCTGGCCCCGTCCGTGACCGCTTTCACCGGCTGAAACCGGTATGTAATGCCCTCCGCCATCAGCCCTTCGGCGATCCGGGCGGCATAATCCCGGTAGGTCACGGCGGACGGATCCACGTAATTGGCAGGCCAGGGCGCCGATGACGGCAGGACGGATCCGAACGCGCTGACGATCCGGCCGAGCGCCTGCAGCTTGGATGGACGGGATGAACAGGAATCCCCGTAGAGATAGAAATCCACCGTCATCTTTCCGGCGCGGATAACGGCGCCGTCTGTCGAACTCCGGAGATCCATCCCGGAACCTGTCATGCCGGATGACCGGACGGTGCGCGCCTGAGAAACCTGAAAACGGCGCACGCCGCCGTGAAACGAATACCAGTCCATCGGCGTCATGTTGAAATAAACGGCGGACTCCATGCCGTCCGTATACAGATAGGTCGCAGGGAATCCGCTCTTCCAATAAGCGCTGTCATCCAGCGTCTGGTAATTGGGGACTTCCTGGTTGAGCGTGAGTTCGGAGGAACCGGTCCCGCTGCGCCACAGCATGACGCGTGGCTCGGCTCCGGACAGGGTGAGATCGGTGTCGGGATAGCTCGTGACCGTGATATGGATCAGAGGGCTGGAAGAAGTCACCTCGACCTCGATTTCGAATTCGAATCCGCCCGACGCGCCGGCCTGGACTCCGCTGAGAAGAATGGCTTTCCGCTCCGCGGAATCCGCGATGATCTTCCACGATGTCGGATAGCCGCCGAAGGACCGGCCCTGGACAAGCGGGAGCCCGGCATCGTAAAACGGCGTCCAGGCGCCGTTCTTGAGAATATAGGTCTTCATGACATAGTCGCCGGCAGCCCCGCGGTCGAACGCCACTTTCTGCGTGCCGGTGCGAAGCTCCACATGGGTGTCCGTCGAGGCGATTTCCGCGGGGCCGGAATAGCCGGGGGCATAGGATGCGGGCTTGAGGCCGGACGCAGCCAGCGCCGCGTCGTTGAAGAAGCTGCCGAGGCGGAAGGGCTGGACGGAAGAGAGAACGACATTGCCGGATCCGGAAGAGGACGATGCGGCGGATGGGGCGGAAGAGGAAGCAGACGGGCCAAGAGATATCACATCCGATGATAGGAGATCTGACGCCGAGTCTCCGGATGGAATGCCTGTGATTCCGGAATAAAGAGAGGATTCTTCTCCCGCGCCGGCAGAGGAAGTCTCTCTGCCTCGGCCGTCCCCTGAGGAGTATAGCAGGAGCCCGGCCGCGAGCAGGAGAGCCGCAGCTCCCGTGATGCCGAGAAACGTCAGGGTGTCCGCTGAATGGATGAGATGCTGCATAGATCCTCCCGGGGCCTGCAGGCCCGCTGCGTTTTATTCCATAAATGCATTATATAGTATGGAAATACGATAAGCAATAATAATGCTCATAAAACAGCACATAAAAGTGAAATATATCCGCATTCGTTCGTTCCCTGAAAGCCGGAAAAGGCAGGCTCGCGGGGCAAAAGACCGGATCTTCGCGAAATGCGTGAATTCCCGCCGGAGATCCGGAAGTGTGTAAGAAGGACAAAAGCATGCGGCTGAACCAAAACATATTATAGATATAATATATAACAATATGCAGGTCCGGGACGGATCCATTCCGGAATAGGTCCGTGCCGTCGCGAAATGCGGCCGGCGGGCTCGTTTTTTATATATGGAAAAAATGAATCAAAAATAACTAAAAAAAATAATACAAATTCCGAAAAATATCTTGCCGCTAAAAGATTATTGTGATAAAATTCAGGTGTATTCAGAGAAGACGCCCACACAACGCTGCCTGTAACAGGGAGGTATCCCGTGTCCGGAAGTCATGACCCCAGGATCCATCTTGCGATCGACAATTGCTTTGCTTCCAAACGCTGGACCGAACCGGAGGAATGGCTGGAGATCGCCGCATCCCTCGGCCTGCGCTATGTGGAGGCCAGCGCCGATACGGAATGCGATCCCCTGTATCACGGGGAGGAGTATCTGGAGCGGTGGGCGGAGAAGGTCCTGAAGGCCTCGGCGGATACCGGCGTACGCATCAGCAGCCTGTACTCGGGGCACGGCAGCTATGCGACCCTGGGACTGGCTCATACAGACCCTGCCGTCCGCAGGCGCTTTCTTGACCGCTGGCTCAAGCCGATGATATCGCTCAGTTCGCGGCTGGACGCCGGGATGGGCTTTTTCTGCCATGCTTTCCCCGAACGGGTGATGGGAGACCCGGACCTGTTTCGCTATAAATGGGACGAGCTGGTGGATGCCCTTACGGAACTGGCGGAGTTTGCCCGCGGGAACGGATGCCGTTTTCTGGCTCTGGAGCAGATGTATACGCCGAGCCAGGTTCCCTGGACCATCCTGCAGGCGGAAAGGATCATGGCCGAGACGTTCCGCAGAAAGTCGGATCCCCTCTACATTACGATCGATACGGGTCATATGTACGCGCAGAAGCGATTCTGCCGCCCTTCCGGGACGGAGCTGGAGGCGCTTGCCGACAGCCTGGGGGATGCAAGGTCCGAGGCGGAATGGCCCTGGACCGGAAGCACCGACCCGTCGGAATTCCTGCGCATCCGGGCGGCAGGCGGTGGGGACGCATTTGTCCGGGCAATCACCGATTCGATGGAGAAATTCGACTACCAGTTTGCCGAGAGCCGGGATTCGGATCCTTACGAGTGGATCCGCAGACTCGGGCTGCGGTCCCCTGTCATACACCTTCAGCAGACCAATGGCAGCGCATCGGCCCATCTTCCGTTCACCCGGGAGAACAACCGGGACGGCAGGATCACGCCCGGCCGCCTGATCGAAGCTCTGCAGAGCCCCCGGGACGGCGGCTCCGCGGAAGGTCTGCCAGGCGCGTGCGAGAATATCTATCTGACTTTTGAGATATTTCCGGGCAAAAGCGATTACCCGCGCGATATCATCCGGCGTCTCCGCGAATCGGTCGCCTACTGGCGCGAATGGATCCCCGAAGACGGCGTGCCGCTCAGCAGGCTTGCCGCGGCCAAGCCGGACGCGGCCGGCTGATCCGGCGGACAGAAGGAGGAAATCATGGACGAACGGTATCAGGTCAGCAATGCGAAACGGAAAGCGACCGCCGCGGGCGTAGAGCGATTCGCCGACGCGCGGCTGTGCTGCACGGTCCACTGGGGGCTGTATTCCCTTGTCGGGGACGGCGAGTGGGTCATGCACACGCAGTCGTACGATATCCGCGAGTACGAGAAGCTCATGCAGAGTTTCACGGCGCCCGGCTTTGACGCCCGCCACTGGGCCCGCATGCTCAGCGAGGCCGGCTGCCGCCTTCTTCTGATCACATCCAAGCACCACGACGGCTTTTCCATGTTCGACACGGCCTTGTCTGATTACAAGGTCACCAACACGCCGTTCGGACGGGACCCGATGAAGGAACTGGCGGATGCATGCCGCGAATACG
>CAZDPQ010000136.1:0-6698 GCA_964507305.1 uncultured Oscillospiraceae bacterium | reverse complement strand
CCATGCACTCTTCCTGAACAGCCAGGACATCCAGCTCGGTCGGGGCGAATCCGTCGCGGACACAGCGCGCGTCCTTTCCAGATTCCTCGACGGGATCATGATCCGGACCTTCGCACACAGCGATGTCGAGGACCTGGCGCGCTTCGGCACGATCCCGGTCATCAACGGGCTCACCGACCTGATGCACCCGTGCCAGGCGCTCGCCGACCTGATGACGATCCGCGAGCACAAAGGCTCCCTCCGGGGCCTGAAGCTTGCATACCTCGGCGACGGGAACAACGTGGCCAACTCCCTGCTCCATGCCTGCGCGAAAGCCGGCATGCACATCGCCGTCGCATCCCCGGCCGGCTACGGATGCGACGCCGGATGCGTCCGCGAAGCCGAAAAGGCCGCAGCGCTGACCGGCGGATCCGTCCTCCTGACCGACGATCCCGACGAAGCGGTCCGCGGGGCGGATGCCGTCTACACCGACACCTGGGTCAGCATGGGCCAGGAAGCCGAAAAGGCTGCCCGCATGAAAATCTTCATGCCGTATCAGGTCCATGAAGAGCGGATGCGGCTTGCCGCAGAAGATGCCGTTTTCCTGCATTGCCTTCCGGCCTACCGGGGCAGCGAGGTCACCGCCAGTGTCATCGACGGCCCCGCTTCCGTGGTGTTCGACGAGGCCGAAAACAGGCTTCACGCGCAGAAAGCGGTCATGGTCCGCCTCATGAGCCCGTGACCGGGGGAGACGCTTCATGAAAACGATCGCCGTCCGCCGCGCCGTACCCGAAGATGCGGATATCTGCACGGCCATGATCCGGGAAGCCATGGCCCGGTACGCGGAAGATTCCGGCATCCCCGGCGTCCTGGATTCCCTGCGCGAAACGCCGGACGATGTCAGGCGGCACATCCGGGAGGACATCGTGCTGATCGCCTCCCATCTGGACGAAGCGGTCGGCACCGTTCGCATCTCGCGCCTGTCCGCGGATACGGCCGAGATCACACGGTTCGCCGTGCTGCCGCAGGCGCAGCGCACGGGCGTCGGCAGCAGGCTGTACGATCGGGCTGAGGAGATCATCCTCGCGGAAGGCTATGCATCCATCTCGCTCCACACCGCGCTGACCAACCACCGCACCGTCCGCTTCTACACATCCAAAGGATTCACGCTCACCTCGGTTTCCTCCGATCGCGGCTACCCGAGAGGCCTGTTCGTCAAAACGCTGAAAAAAGCCTGACACCTTATGGCAAATGACAATTGTATTTCCCGCAGGATTCCCGTACAATGGGAGTGGTCCAAAACGAAAGCAATTGGGATACAGGAGGGTTCTTTATGTTCAAAGGCAAGGTCCGTTCCCCGATCGCCGTCATCCTGCTGACGATCTTCACGTGCGGGATCTACGGCATCTACTGGTTCTTCGCGGTCACCGGCGAGGTCAACGGCGCGCTCGGTGAGAAGAAGATTTCCGCAGGCCTCTATTTCTTCCTCTCGATCATCACCTGCGGCATCGCGTATTTCGTATGGATGTACAAGATGGACGCAGCGGTCTTCGAGATCCGCTCGCGCGCCGGCCTTCCCGCCAAGAACAATTTCGTTCTCTGGCTCATCCTCACGCTCCTGGTCGGAGTCGGCTCGTATGTCATGTACTACCAGGTGCAGGACCAGCTCAACGAAGTCTGGGAAAAGGCCTGATCCCGGATCCTGCGCGATCGCGGGTGCTTCCCGGGATAACCCCGGCATGCAGAGGCGCACGGACCGCAGGGCTCGTGCGCCTCTTTTTATCATGATCCTGCGGATCCGGCCTTCCGGGCCGTGTCCGCGGGCGGAGAACGGATGATGGGTAAAACAGGTTCGAAAATCGCCGGAAGGATCCGAAGTCTGTATCGGAAGCACCGGGCTCCGGTGTCGGCACTCCTGGCCGCCGCCCTGATCGCGGCTCTCTACAGCCGCATCGGCTGCCCGCTGAGATACCTGACCGGGATCCCGTGCCCGGGGTGCGGGATGACCCGCGCGGCGCTCGCCCTGCTCCGGCTGGACTTTGCCGATGCCTTCTCCTGGCATCCGATGATTTTCGCGATCGTCCCGTATGCTCTCGTCACGGGCATCCTTCTTCTCACGAAAAAGACATCTCTCCATCGGCTCCTGCCGTCCGCCATCGTCCTCGCCGGATGCATGGTGATCGTCTATGTCATCCGGATGATCCTGTATTTTCCCGGCTCCGGGCCGATGGCCCCGGATCCGGACTCCCTGGCTGCCGCCGCATACCGGATCATCCTGCGCCTGTGGCGTTATTTCGCAGTCCCGGTCCTCTCGGCCGCCGGATGAAGGAACCGGCTGATGCGCTTGTAGATCAGCCCGACGACCAGCGATACGACAAATCCCTTGAACAGATTGAACGGAACGAAGACATACAGGATCAGCGTCTTCAGGTCGGTCACAAGCTTGTTGCCGGCTTCCTGCGTCATGCCTACGATGGCTTCCATCGGAAACCCCATAACCCTGATGTAAAAAGGGATCATGACGAAGTAGTTCGCCAGCGACGCGAAGAGTGTCATGAAGAGCGTTCCGGAGACCATGCCGATGATCGCCGCCGCTTTAGTCTTGTGCAGCCGGTAGATGATGGCCGCGGGCACGACGAACGAGCAGCCGATGACGAAATTCGCGACTTCGCCCACCCCTCCCGTCTGGCTGAGCGGCAGATGGACCAGGTTCTTGATGAATTCGACGATCACGGCGCTGAGTGGGCCCAGCGCAAACGCGGCGAGCAGGACGGGGATCTCGCTGACGTCGAATTTCAGGAAGCCCGGCATAAGCAGAAGCGGCGTCTCGATGAACATGAGCCCGATCGCCGCCGCGGCAAGGATCCCGCTCTTGGCGATCCAGTTGTTCCGTTGTTTTGCTGTCATTTTTTTCATATTCTTTCCTCCTGTAAAATTAACCTGTATTGCCTCGGAGCGGTCCGCCACACCGGTCGATGCGGCGAATGTCGCGGGCCGGGGCGCGCCCGCAAAAAAAGCCCCGCGGATCATGTCTGCGGGGCTTCGGTCACATCAGCGGGATCAGCCTGGATCGGCGGACTCCGGAAATCTGTGTTCCATGTTTCTTCCATCCAGACTGTACTGTCGGCCAAGGATTCTGACCTTGTCTGCTCCCGGGGGAGCTCGCGGGCTTGTGGCCATGGGAAAAGGCCCTTCACCGCCGGTAGGGAATCGCACCCTGCCCCGAAACATTTATTTGTATGTCAAATCATATCACGACGCGCCGCGCAATGCAAGGATTGCGATCCGCGGTATCCGGGCTGCCGCCCGGGCCTGCGCCCCGGCCTGCTCTCATCCTTTGGCCGGTTTCACGTTTTTCGCATAGATCCGGTAAAGGCCCTTGAGCATCAGATCCGGATCATGAAGGATCGGATGCCTGCAGAACGGCGCGATCAGGCCCGCAAGGCCTCCGGTCGCGACGACGGTCACCTCCCGACCGAGCTCCTCCCGGATCCGGTCGATCATGCCGTCGATCATCGACGCGTTGCCATACACGATGCCGCTGGTCATGCTGTCGATCGTATTGCGTCCGATGACCCTCGCCGGCTTCTCGATGCTGATCTTCGGAAGCTGGGACGTGCTCGCCGTCAGAGCGCTGAGCGAAACCTGGATGCCCGGATAGATGATCCCTCCCAGGAAACTCCCGTCGCCGTCGATCACCGACGCCGTCGTGGCGGTCCCGAGATCGAAAATCACAAGGGGCGGCGGATACTCGGCCAGTGCCGCGACGGCGCCCACCACAAGGTCGCTGCCGAGCTGCGCGGGATTGTCGATCAGGATCTTCAGCCCGGTCTTCACCCCGGGACCTACGACCATCGGGGTATGCCCCGCAACGAGCTCCACGGCCCTCCGGATCACATTGGTCAGCGGAAAAACGACACAGGAAAGGATCGACCCGTCGATATGATCCGCGCCGAACTTGTAGAGCCCGAGGATATTCCGGATCTCGACCGCATACTGGTCCGCCGTTCTTGACAGGTCCGTAGAGATCCTGGCTTCGAACCGGATCCCGCTGTCATCCAGACATCCCATCACGATATTGGTGTTTCCTACATCGATCGCGAGTATCATGCGTCACCTCCGCCGGAATCTGACCGTGCTTCTCCGCCGCGGCCGGCTTTACGCCTGGCTGTAGCGCCTGCGGACAACGAGCGCTGCTTTACAGACCGCCGTCGTGACGATGCCGGCCAGGATCGCCTCCGGCACGCCGTTGGTCGCGACGATGCCCATGATCACCTTGAACAGCATATCGACCGCAGATCCCATCAGGGACGCGATTTCTTTTGTAAAAAACAAGCCGATGAAGCCGAGGACGAAAACCGTATTGGTCAGCGATCCGATCACGCCGGCGACGGCGATCGATGCCGTCTCGATGCCCTTGAACCGGAAGACCTTGCGGAGTCCCGCATAGACGAGCCAGGGGGTGATCCCGACCAGGATCCTGGGAATGAAGGCGATGAAAAGGCTCCAGCCGTTGCCCGACAGATCCCCGACCGAATAGAACGGGGTGAACGCGAAGGACAGGACACCGGGCGCGAAGGTCGCGTTCAGGAAGCTCGACACGCCGAACGCAAAGCCGAGGAACGCGCCGTACACCGGGCCGAGCAGGATGCTGCCGATGATGACCGGCACATGGATGATCGTCAGCTCCGGCAGTCCGGGCAGACGGACATATCCGATCGGCGTCGCCGACAAAACGGCAATGATCGCCAGCAGAAAGGCCGCCGTCACCATGTTGCGGAGCTTTTCCCGTTTCGTCGGGACAGGCTTCAGGTTGTTGTCCGGAGTCGTGGAAACAGAGTCTTGCGTATTCATGATATACCTCCCGCTACTGTTCCTTCACCCGAAGAATGGGTTGAAAACGGATACAGTGCTATTTGATGTCTGCATGGTACCCCAAATTAGTTTGATTGTCAATCTATTTGCTTTAGAGGTGCACTTATATATGTAGTCATTTATAGCAGGACTTCAGATTTCAAATAGTTCAAATAGAATATGGTATATGGAATCTTCAATTCATCAAATGCCTTGATCACATCCCAAAAGGCTTGTTCCTGTCTGACATCCATAGAATAATATCCCCTATCTCAAAGATCTTTTGATATCTTTTTCTTCAGCTTTTAGATTTCTAATGATCCTTTCGGTAATGTTTCAAGTTCTTCCAAGTACCGCCTTATCATCCTGTCATTTCTCTCCAACTCATCGGCAAGTACTCCACGAATGACACTTGGCCGCTCTTCTCTGGTCATAATTGCCTCCTTACACCACTCTTTACTCAATATCAAGTTATTGTTGTGTAATTGGCTTCCACTTGCCCATCGTTCAGGTAATAATCCGTCGCTTCATGATCTCTTATTTGATGAAATATAATTGGATGATAATAGATCTATTTTACATCCAACCTGTTTCCTTGACTTGAACACTATTATTGGTATAAATATAAATGCGCTAAAAATTGTAGAAAAAAACACTATTTTGACAATGTAGTCTACCACGGACATTTTATAAATCAATATTCCTTCATCAGAAATAATAACTGTTCTGCCGAACCAGGATTTAATATGATACGTGTTTCCATCGCTTGTAGTAAATCTATTTTTCCCATACTGCAGTTTATTAAATATTCTTGTTCCGCTATCCTCTTCTTCGTTAATAACATTCCCATTTAGATCTAGTGTGTATACTATTGAAGCAGTAGATAGGAGTATCGTATCGTCGTTTTGAATGGTAAATGCGTACCCTCTTGATGTCTTTGGATCGATTGTACCGATTAGTTTGCCATCTGCATATTTCTCGATTTTCGTATCTTTCCCAATATATAAAACGCCTGAAGAGTCTATTGCAAAGCCGCTATAGAATATTGCAACATAACCAGATATTATCAACACAAGACATACTGCAGCGATGGGACAGACTATAAGTGTAAATAAAACTAATAATCTTTTTGCTTTCATAATATTTACCAATCCATAATTTTTTTATAAATGCTTTTCATTACATCATAGACGTTAATTCCATATATAACGAATGAATAACCGATTTCTCCATGTAGTTCGGCAGGTATGGGTGCTCCAAACCCTACCATTTCAGTAAACCCATGATATATTTGATTTGTTTTTGTATCTTGAAATAATGTATATTCAGCTCCAATATTAACTCCAATTACATCCGCTGATCCGCCAATCTGCTCATTCATTCCGCGCTGTTTGTAAATATCAGGTGCAGTTGTTATTGTTTTATACAAACAGGCAGATGCTGCCGGTGTTCCTCCACCATTGCATCCGGTTAAAATAATACCAATGTTACCATTACAATCAGTTGTTATTCCTGCGGATCCAGAAAAATCGAATCCAAAACCAGCACTTACATTTATCCCTTTTGAATATGTTGTATTTACTTTTGAAAGTGCTTTCCGAGTTGCTATCACAGCAGGCTTAATAACATTTTTCGCAATCCACTTAATTGCGTTTTTAATAATGCCACAACCCGACGGATCAGAGTTGTTAACAGGATTATTTGCCACATAAACATATAGGTTATTCCCAAGTATTCCGGCTTGGCCATCTGTAATTCCATCCGCATTGATAAACCTTCCTGTCGCCGGGTCATAATACCGGCTCTGCAGGTAATACAGCCCGGTCTCGGTGTCATAGCGATACCCTCTGTAACGGTACGGAAGG
>CAZDPQ010000135.1:0-6746 GCA_964507305.1 uncultured Oscillospiraceae bacterium | reverse complement strand
GCAAGATTGACAGGATCTCCGATACCCACGAAAAGGGCAACGTCAGGCGATTTGCCGGACAAAACAGATTCGATCAGGCCGCCCTGGACCAGATTAAGGTTGACCTTTGTTTTACCGGTGATGGCAAAAGACTTGTCGATCAGGCTCTTGATGATTTGCATCTGATCTCGTCCGCCGCTTGCCATCCAGACTGTCAGGACTTTCCCTTCTTTCGAGTAATCGCCGATGATCCCGTAATCGGAGCCGAACGAATACCAGATGGTTTTCAAGGAAAAAAGAAGGCCTTCCCAAAATCCGGCTTTTGACTTTTGAAAAGGTGTTTCCGGAGACTGAACGGCAATATAATCCACCGTAAGCGGCTGATCGCTCAAGCTCATCAGCCAATCCGCAAGAGCGCTGACATTGGCTTTCAGGCTGTCAAGCCGGAACGGCATACTCTCCGTATCTTTGATGAAACCTTTCACCTGAAGGTCGATCGATTCGAGAATCGCCGTTTCGCTCCCTGTCTTGATCAATGAGCTCTCGATAAATTTCTTCTGTTCTCCAATTCCCGTACTGATCTCCATCAGCCGGCTCATCAGATCCGGTATGCCGGTCTCCAGATCGTAGTCTCTCAATGGATCCGGGATCGGTCCGGTGATCATCATCACATTCCGGTACAAGCTATTGAGTTTATACAGAATGCTTTCCAATTCAGTCAAGATCGCTTCATATTCGCCTGTGACCACTTCAAGCCGGATCGTGTGGGATCCTTGATCCAGATATATCCCATATGGATCTTCATCGCCGAGTGTTTCAACATACCAGTCCGGAGCATACGGAAATATTACATTGTACAATTCACGGAATGGTACTTTACCGTCAATGAAAATCCTCCTGTAGACATTTGCGCCATATTTATAATTCTGCTTGACACGCAGCCCGATCTTATAGAAACCGCTTTCCGCAACATCAAAGTTCCATTCGATCCATCGGTGACTGTCCGACCAGGTCATTCCTCCGATCGCGTTCAGCAGCATCTTCCTGGCATCGACCGGCTGATTGCGCGCATCACTTTTGTCATAAAGCGGAAGGATCGATGAGTCCGATTTCATGAAGGGTGTTTCACCCTCGATCATGATCGGTTCTGCAGTGGATGCGACTGCCCCGTGATCGATATGGGAATCATGCACTTCAGCATATCCGGGAAGTTCTTCAGGCGCGTGCAGCCGAATCGTGTCTAATGCCAGCTGTGCCTGGACGAACCGGAATGTGATCGTATGTGTGCCGGAAGTCAGGTATATTTTAAGAGGGTCATCGTATTTACCATTCGAATCATACAACGCTGCCGTCTGCCAGGCGAAAGACTGTTCCTGCTGAGGGAGAAGGTCATTACCTCTCTCATCTTGTTCGATCTCCGTCGAGTATTTCCATGGCCGCGCAAGCTCAATGCATTCGAGTTCATCATATGGATATACACCATCGATCTGGATGCCGAAACACACTTTGGCTTTATAACTTTCAAGGGATGCATACTGTATGTCGATCGAGTACAACCCTTCGGAAGCTGAAAATTCCCATGTGACACTTCCTGTTTCGCCGGAAAGGACCAGGACACCGTCCTTGCCGCCGTAGCTGTTTTCTGTGCCGAACACAAAGTCTTCAGAGGCTGTCTTAGCGGAAGCTGAGATCAGGATGTCTTCCCCGACGGGACGCTCTGTCTTGTGAAGCATCCGATAACTGTCATATCCGGTATCGACAGGAGGAACCGAAATCGCTCCAGCACTTCCTTTGGAAAAAGAAGCAATCAGAACAACTGCCGTAAGAAGCAGCGGTATGGTTTTTCTGAAACCCGAACGGCTCATTGATTTGCTCCTGCTTAATCGACACAATACAGTTTACGGATATCCCACTTGACATATTGGCCCATCTTGGTGATCTGATTGCCTGAAAGGGTGACGTTCTTGCATGCATACAGATAGATCCCCGCGAGCGGCGCTTCTCCGTAATATGATTCGCCGGGATTGGAATCCTTGAGAGGAGTCCCTATTTTAGTGCAGGGATTCTCGATCAGATTATTCCGTATCGTTACATTCATAGCGTTTTTGACCAGGATCCCGGAATACATCGCGTTGTAGATTTTATTTCCCTCGATCAGAATATCGGAAAAACTCTGCCAGTCCTTACATGGCGTGCAGTTCGTCTTTTGGCTCACGCCCACATAAATTGCACCCGAAAAGGTAAACGTCGGCCCGTTGTTCATATAGGGGCTGCAAGGGCTGTCAATAATCGTATTGTTGCGGATGATGACATTCTTCGAATTGGGTCCCTCCGCCCAATACGCCTGTTCATGGTCGATCGCGATGGCAGGAAGACCTGTCCTTTCGATCAGGTTGCCCTCCATAACAAGGCCGTCACATCCCTGCACCAGCACACGGCAGAAGATATCGTGGAAATAGCAGTCTTTAATCAGCACGTTTGATGGCCGGTAGCTGGTGTCGTTTTCCATTGAATCGCCCAGCTTTACGGTGACATCGGAGTCAAGGACGACTCTGACACAGTTGGCCGTGCTCATGGAGTCAAAATAGTTGTATTGCTGGATTGCTTTTGTGCGCGCATCCGTCATCATGCTCTCGTCTCTGATCTCCTCGAAGCGCACAACTTTCGCCGACCCGAGCTTTGTATAGGACTGTCCGTCAAAGAAATTCAGCCTGTCTCCTTTTTTCAACGGAACCGCAGCCTGGGTCGGCTTGAAGATGATCACATTGGGTGCTTCCTGGGAATATATCATATGGCTGAAAGACAAGACATCAAGTCCGTCATCATCTGTAAAACCGAAAATGCAATTCCGGAAAGTCGGACCGTCTGCAATGTATTGGATCTGTCCGGCAGGACCTCCGATCAGGCGGTTGGTGCCGGGACGCCGGATATTGCAGATCCGTTCGTAGGTGTTGGGCCCTTTGCTTTGTGTTTCATACAGGAACATCCCTCCGGCATAATTCGTCAGATCCGTTACCGTCATCTTTTCACAGCGGATAAAGGAACAGACTGTCGCATTCCAGCCTTGAACGACTGATGCTCCGATCGTTCCGGCTTTCAGAACCACATCATCACCATATTGGGTGTAACACGGTACCTTTGTAAAGACGCCGATCCTATTAGCCTTGTCTGTCATGAGAAATTCACCCTTCGGCGTGATGAAGCAATGCGGGATCCATGAACCGTCTTCCCTGAAAAACTGAAGATTCGATCCGGCAACGGTCGAATTATAGTCATATCCCGGGAGGATCTCGACTACAAGATTCTGGGACAAGGCACTGTAACTGATGACGCGAAATTCAACGAATGGCAGCGGATCCCGGTCGACCGTGATTTTCCCGTGTATGGTGATGTTGACCGAGTCTGTAAAATCAAAGACAGTCTGATGACCTTCCATGATAAAATCCACATTGTTTGCATAAATCGTCAGATTGGTCTTCCCTGTGAATTTAAATGGAACGATGCCTTCCGCAAATCGATATACCCCTGAAGGAATGGTGATGATATCCGCATTCAGCAAATCCGCACGTCGGGCGACCGAAAGGAGTTCATCCGCATTCGCGCGTTGCTTCTCTTTCTCGGCCTCCGTGTAGGTCTTTGTGAATAGAGGATCTGTCAGCTTGAAGGATGCAACATCCTTTTTATAATCACTGATTTTCATTGCAGCCGGTGGTGTCCAGGTGTTCCCGCCGTCAGAAGCAGATGATGTTCCGCTTGAAGATCCAGCGCTGGAGACTGCCGATATACCGCTGACAGCAGTCGATGATACATCCGATGCCTTGCTCATTTGACTTACCTCGTTTTGGCTGTTATCCGAATCTGCTTTCGATGAAGAATCGGAGCTTTCACGGGTCATTCCCGAAGAATCAGACGGAGACACTGTCGGTGTGTTATCCGTGCCCCGACATCCTGTAAACACCAACAGTATGCTCAAAACCGTAATAAAAATGATAAATACCGTTCTTCTAATCATCGCTGCGTTCCTTTCCTTCATGATTCAGCGGATCGGATGATCATCCTGTGCTTCCTATATCACACACAGCCGCTGAATAATCGCTGCCGGCAATTCGGATGGAAGGCTCTCTCGGTCTTATGATAAAGGTGCGGGTCTGTAATTTCGATAGATATTTGTCTCTGTTCATAGCAGATGCGTCCATTAATATCAACAAAATTACTACATTTATACTTTCTGATACGATTGGTGCGGATCATGTGGCTGGTATAGCGGATGAAGTAGAAACAATGGCGATTCGGAAAACATATTTACTATATTCCATGGATCAATTGCATATTCCATCCTATTCCCACTCGATCTGTGCAATATTCAAGCCGTTCTCCGGGTAATAGACGCTTAGAATATAATCCTGTCCATTTTCGCATATGATTTCCGGAGCATGCCCTTTCAAAATCGTAATCGGTGCCTTTCCTGTGAATGAAAAAAGACTGTCTGACGCAAATACATAAGTGCGGCTGTCATAGCATCCATTCTGTCCATCATAAATGCACCACAGCAGATAATAAATACCCTCTCTTTTTATGATGCAGGGACTTTCCTGTGCTGTACCGGCGGGAAACGGATTGATCTGGAATAGCTGTTCTTCTCCCCAGTGAATCAGGTCCTCTGATGACCTGTAACATAGATTTTCCGTTACATAAACCATATAGTAAAGGCCGTTCTCCTGAAAAATATAAGGGTCTCGTAAAATGGGAGAGCCTCCGAAAAGACCCTCGTCATGAATCGTGAAATGATACATATCATCCGTAACAGCCATGTGGATCATGGTTGGAGCATAAAACATATGATATTTCTCCCCGCGCCGGATGATGCATGGAGCCCAGCACTCGGGGCGCTGACCCGACCGTTCGGACGGTGCCAGAACTTTTCCCTTCTCATCAAACTTCCCTGTGCGAAGCAGGTCATTCAGAGGTCCTTTGTATGTGCAGTGGAAAAGCTGGTATTCCGCTTCGTGGACATCGCCCGCATAATCATAATCACTGATGAATTCAGGCGGTCTTGGATGTGTAATGCCATATGCGTGCCAGCACCCGTCACTGCCCTTGATGACCGTAAAATCATTGGCGATCCATTCATCATAGAGTGTTCCCGGCTTGAAGGATACCGTTTCAGGTCCTGTGTATATGTCCGCTTCAGGCGTATAGACTCTGCGATATGGGGTGACGATCACCGGAGTTTTAATCTTTCTTTTCAAGTTCGTAATTTTCCTTTCTATGTTCTGTCCGATATTGCTTCGGTGTCAAGCCGGTATGTTTTTTAAAGACCTTGGTAAAATAGTTATAATCTTCGATCCCGACATTATTTGCGATTTCCTTGATCAGATTGTCCGTGTCGGCAAGCTGGCGCATGGCATCGCTGAGGCGCTTGACCTGAATATATTTATAGATGCTCATTCCAAGGTATTTCATCGAGATCTCGTACAGGTAGCTCCTGCTGATGGAAAGCTCCTTGCAGATATCAAGCGATGTGAAATTGCGCATATAGTTTTCATCGATATAGCTGTTCAAACGGGCAACGATTTTTTTGTTTTCGAGTGAAATGAGATCGGAGCGACACATATATCCGGCAGCAGCCTCAAGGATCTTGCTCATGGCATAAATCTGTTCGTCCGTGATGATGTTCACTTTTTCGAACGCCTTCTCGACCTTGTTGAAATCAAGACCGTACCAGCTGCAGTGTTCATGAAGGTTTTTCATGAACTGCTCCTTATCCGGATTATTGAAAATCTGACCGATCATGAGGTATCCGATTGTCAAATTGCCGATCCTGATCGGAGCGGTTGCCTCGACAAGGCCTGTATGACAGTGATATATGCACAGCTTCCCGTCTTTTTTGCATTGCAGGAAGGATGAAATATTACTGCAGTCGCACTGCATCCTGCCATTTTTCGTGCTTATGACTTCTGCACAGAACTCGCACTCATTGTCTGGATATTTACAGATGATATTGAATTTTTCATCATATATGACGATTTTACATTTTGTCACGACATAAAGACAATAGATGAATTCTTCGAGTTCTTTTCTGTTTACGATTATGCTCATGGTTGCTCCCCGATTGAAACCGGTATGCTTCTACCTATTTATCATCCTTCTATCTCCGGAGTTGCTGCCGGCCTGCTGATTCCATATTACCGGCCGAAATGCTGCAGCGCAATAGCCTTCGATCCTTCCTGCTGTTTACGGGTTCCCGGATTCTTCCACGGTGTCTTCAAAAACAACATTCCGGCAATGTGCAAATTCATATGGCTGTGCGGTTTCATTATGGTCCGGATAGCTGAAAGTCCGGCTGATGCTGTTGTTTTCAAGAGTCAGGCCATCTACGCAGTAAGCTTTAACGATTCCCTGTGTGAATGTCTTGAAAATATTATTCGTGATCGTTATATTTCTGTGAAAACATTCCGGCGGCTTGTCAGACCCGGATACCTCAGGCTTGATGATAATAGTAAAATTCCCCCATTGCGGAACCGTGGTGCAGTTTTCAAAAATATTGTTCCGGATCGTCACATCTTTTACCGCACCTGATTCAAACCAGTGATTGCAGTCACCCGAAATCAGGATCCCGGCTCCTGGAGAGCTGATGTAATTATTGGCAATCTCGATCTTACCTTTGGATGAAATCAGTAATCCCCTGGCTCGGTTGTTCATGATGATACAATTGGTAATTAGAAGGTCTGCATTCCATGTCAAATTTTCAATGCAGTCTTCCAACT
>CAZDPQ010000134.1:0-6761 GCA_964507305.1 uncultured Oscillospiraceae bacterium | reverse complement strand
GCAATCACAGCTTGGCGATTCACAACCATTGGATTTAGATGCACTAAAACAAGAAAAGGAATCTATCGAAAACTCGCAGCGTGTATTGGGAGAAAGCAACCGTATTATTAGCACTCGAAATTCTACCAATCAAACCACTTTGAGAGCTATCACAAAAACATCAGATACCATCCGTGAGCTCGAAACTCACTACAAATGGATGAAAGAGATCTCTGACACGGTAAATGGGGATATTAGTGGAAAGGAAAAAGTTAAACTGGAAACGTATATCCAAGCAGCATACTTCGATAGAATAATTGCACGGGCAAATATTCGGCTGTTACAAATGTCAAGTAACCAGTATGAATTGAAGCGGCGTGATGTTAGCGGTAAGCAAGGACAAAGTGGCTTGGACTTAAATGTTATAGACCACTATAACGGTTCTGAACGTGATGCCAAAACTCTCTCAGGTGGTGAGTCGTTTATTGCTGCTTTGTCACTTGCACTTGGTCTTTCTGACGAAATACAAAACAACGCTGGTGGCATAAGATTTGATTCAATGTTCGTGGATGAAGGATTCGATACATTAGACGACACAAGGTTAACCCAAGCTATGCAGACGTTAATGAGCCTATCGAAGACCAGCCGACTCATCGGTATCATATCTCATGTGCCCGGGCTTGCTGAAAAAATAGACCGTAAAATTACCGTTACGAAAGAGCGTACAGGTGGTAGCAAAGCTGAAATACAGGTAGGTTAGGAGATAATTATGTTTTACCGGAAAGGTAAAACCGAAAACAATAAGACATTGACTGAAGAACTGACTTCGTGTGGATTGGTTAATCAGGGGGGCGGATTATGAACAATGAGTTTTTTCAAGAACAACGCGAGCAGTCAATAATCAAAGCGCGGATTGTATCAAAATACTTCTCGACGTGGGCGAGCATTATACTTGCGACACAGAAGAGATACCCTCAGCATGCCCAGCGAATGGCATACATAGACTTATTCGCTGGACCTGGTAGGTATGATGACCAAAGTAAATCTACGCCGCTATTGGTTTTAGAAACGATACTTTCCAATCCTGATTTGACGAGCCGAATGGTTACGTTGTTTAATGACAAAGATGCAGCAAACATCGAAAGTCTGAAAACAGCAATTGCACAAGTGCCCGGAATTAAAAAACTTAAGTATGCGCCGAGCTTTTATAATGAGGAGGTCGGCGACGAAATAGCAAAAATGTTCAGTAGCAAGAGTATTGTGCCGACATTCTTCTTTGTTGACCCTTGGGGTTATAAGGGCCTGTCGCTAAATTTGGTATCCTCAATCATCAAAGATTGGGGTTGTGACTGTGTATTCTTTTTCAACTATAATCGTGTGAATATGGGTGTAAATAATGACGCTATAAAACAGCATATGGCTTCATTGTTCGGCGGGGAACGTCTTGACGAGCTGCGAAATCAATTGTTGGATACTCTTACTACCGACGAGCGAGAAGTGATTGTTGTTCAAGAATTATGTGATGCTCTGCGACAAAATGGCAGCAGATTTGTTCTGCCTTTCCGTTTTAAGAACAACAACGGGGCAAGAACAAGCCATCATCTTATCTTTCTGAGCAAAAACTTTCGTGGTTATGAGATAATGAAAGAAATAATGGCGAAAGAAAGTTCTGACACAAAAGACGGAGTTGCAAATTTTGAATACAACCCACGCGATATGTATTATAGGCAAGGCACATTGTTCGATCTGCTTTCACGTCCGCTTGATGAACTGCAGGGTATGCTGATAGAGCAATATGCTGGACGGACAATTGATTTTCTGGAACTTTATGAAGAGCATAGCGTTGACCGCCCATATATCAAGAAAAACTATAAAGAAGTCTTACGCACGATGTTTGACACGGGCTTGATTAGTGCCGTAAATCCAAAAACCAACAATCCTCCACGAAAAGGGTCGTTTTCAGATGAAATGCGTATAACTTTTGGAGGTGCTGTATGAGAACTACTAAGATAGAATGGACTGACAGGACGTGGAATCCGGTAACGGGCTGCACAAAGCAGTCAACTGGGTGCGCTCATTGTTATGCGGAGACAATGGCAAACAGGCTTCGTGCTATGGGCGTTGCAAAGTATGCCAATGGATTTACGCCGACAATGCATGAGGCTTCGTTATGCGAACCTATTAAATGGAAGAAATCTCATACCATATTTGTTTGTTCAATGGCCGACCTATTCCACGATGAAGTGCCGTTCGGTTTTATTGATAGCGTTATGAATACGATAAGGCAGACTCCCCAGCATCGTTATCAAATTCTTACAAAACGTGCAGAACGAATGGCTGGATATTTCTCTCAGACTGATATCCCCAAAAATGTGTGGCTCGGAGTAACAGTAGAATCGCCGTCGGTTAAACATCGCATCGAATCACTCCGTCCATTGCAAGCCTCTGTTCGATTCCTTTCGTGTGAGCCGTTGGTGGAAGATGTGGGTGAACTCGACCTTACTGATATCGATTGGGTTATTGTAGGCGGAGAAAGCGGTGTACAAGCACGCCCGATGAAACCAGAATGGGTTCGCTCAATATTACAACAAGCTGATGAGCAAGGTGCGGCATTCTTCTTCAAACAGTGGGGAACTTGGGGTTCGGACGGAGTTAAGCGTAATAAGAAAGCTAACGGCAAGGCGCTTGACGGCAAAATTATTCAGGCGATGCCGCATTTAGATATGCGTTAAAAAGATTTGGGAATTTGAATTGAAAAAGAAGAACCTCCCAGAACGGCTTGTAAAAATTGACAGTCTGGTTATAGATTAGTCGCTAATGCTACAAAGCAATAGCGACACAGACATAATATTTGATAGGAGGTGCTGATGTGATTAAATTTGTAGATTTTATTTCCACACCTGACCCAAAACGAACCAAGGTGAAATTTAACATGAATGCAGGAGACTGGGACAAGCGTGCTTGGGATTTGCTTTTAGAAGATGACCCTGAATGGATTGGCATGAATAGATGGAAAACAAAGCAATCAAACAATAATTTAAACTATGCCGATTATCTCATTGCACTTGCACAATATTACCCATACGGAGCTGAGTATTTTGTCTTTGGCGGTCTCTTTAAAGTCGAAAAAATTATGCCAGAAGTATTTAATGGTTCTGGATACAATCTTTATCCTATGGATGATTATAAAGAGTACATCAAGCGGCTTATAATAAAAATTGACAAGCCTATCGGACGTGACCTTTATAATCGGAAATACGAGAACTTGCAAGAACAGTTAAATCCTGAAATATATGAACTTGCACCAAGCACAAAACTCGGACACTTTCCCGGCTACCAGAGCGTCAGTTTAAAGCATAGTGACCTTAGACAAATAATATCTCAAAACGAGCCGAGTTGGAAACAAGCCCTATCGAATGTAAAGGGCATTTATGTCATCACCGATACGAGCAACGGAAAGCTGTATATCGGCTCGGCTTCCGGCAACAACGAGGGAATATGGCAACGGTGGAGCGCATACGCCGACAAAAGGAATTTGACTGGCGGGAACAAAGGTTTTGTTGAAATCCTCGAATCTAAGGATAACGACTACATTATAAAAAACTTCAAGTATTCCATTTTAGAGATTTTTGACACTAAGACTAAGGTCGAGACCATCATCGAGCGGGAGAACTACTGGAAAGGTGTCTTTGATACGAGAAAGCATGGAATGAACTTTAACTGACTACTGTTGTGGTTCGGGTGGGCTGGTGTAAAGTGCCCCCCACTGTCAAGACAGTATTTTGAAAAAATAAGCTAATTCCTTTCTGTGATGATTAGGCGACTTTATCGTTCGTCGGCAGGTGCCGATAGAACCTGATGGGAGGTTGATAATCGAGTGACTGATGAGGTCGTTCGTGGTTGTAGAAGGTGATGTACTGGTTAATTCCTTTGCGTAGTGCTCTTGGATTGACATACTCGTTGAGGTAGATGTTTTCATACTTCAATGATCGGAAGAACCGTTCCATGAAGATGTTGTCCAGGGCACGACCCTTGCTGTCCATTGAGATCTTAATACCGTTCTCCTTGAGCAACTGAACATAATCTTCGTTGGTGAAATGACTACCTTGATCCGAATTCAGGATCTCGGGTTTGGCGATCAGGAAAGCCCGTTTAAGGCACCGCAGGACGAAGTCTTTTTCCAGGGTTGTGGATAATTCATAGTCGACGATCAGACGGCTGTAAAGGTCAATAATTGCGAACAAGTACATGAAGCCTTTGCCCCGGCCCAGACGGACATAGGTAATGTCACAGCCCCACGCCTGGTTGGGCCGCTCGATTTTCAAGTTGCGCAGCAGATACGGATGGATATACTGCCGATGGTACATTTTGCTCAGGTTTCGCTTCGGATAGATGGCATAAAGGCCCATTTCACGCATCAATCGCCTGGTTTTCTTGATGTTGATTCGCCAGCCTTCGTCTGTGAGGTCGCTATGGATTCGACGGTACCCGTAAAAAGGCCGGCGTGTGAAGATCTCATCAATCCGGTTCATGATTGCCACATCAAAGGCATGACGTTTGGGATCAGGCTTCTTGGGGACAACGTACAGGCTGGTGCGATTGACGCTCAGTAGGTCGGCCTGACGCATGACGGAAAGACGCTTGCTTTTGGGCTCGAACATGGCTTTGCGTTTCTCAAGATCATTCGCCGAGGCCAGATTTTTTTTTGAGCCAGGAGATCTCGTAGCTCATCTGCCCGACGATCTTCTGGTAGCGGTCTTCCTTTTCCGCTAGTTCCTTCTTGAGTTTGGCTTCGCCATTTTTCTTGTGATCGAAAACGTCCGCCGCATGCTCTACGAACTCTCGCTTCCACTGGCTGACCATCTGTGGATTGAGCTCATACTTGGCTGCAATCTGATTGAGGGATTCATCCTCGCGTAAGACTTCGAGGACCACCTTGGCTTTGAATTCTGCTGTGTATCTGTTTCTCTTTTCCATGCCTCCAGTTTAGCTTATTTTTCCAACTTTTGTGTCTTCAATCTTGGGATCATTATAGTGATCCCTGCTAAAACGGCTAAAATAAGGGGTGTGCAAGAGCGGTGCAAGTTTTAACGATTTGCTTTGGAGCGGTGCATTTTATCAATAGGTAGTACCTTTGCCAGCGAAAAAGCGAACACTATCGCATATGGTGTTCGCTTTTTATTATCCGTTGTGTGAAACTGGCGGAGAGTATCTCCGCCAGAGAAAATACCGAGCGCTTTCATCTATGGTGCTCGTTTTTCATTTCAAGTCGAGCTGAAATTGGCGGAGAGTCTCTCCATCAATCGGAAAAACGAACACTTAAAAATATGGTGCTCGTTTTTCATTATCCGTTGTGTTGAAATTGATGGAGAGTAACTCCGCCAGAGAAAAAGCCGAGCGCAAGGGTTCACGGCAGGCGGATCAGAAATGACAAGATCCACAGGATCACGATGCTCGTGACGATCGTCGTGTTGACCATGGTGCCGACAAGCCTGGCGTCATACCGAAATTTGACCGCGTACGTGATCGTGGCAAACGAACAAGGCAGAATAAACGCAACCAGGACCATGGCTTTGCCGATGGCGCCGATCGGCGCAAGAAAAAAGAACGCGAGTCCGGCGGCAAGGCCGAAAAAGTAGCGTGTCATCCAGAATTGCGCGATCATGCGAAACTGTTCCCGGCTGAAGTGGAAAGAAAGAAACACCCCCAGCGTGATCATGGCCAGCGGCGTGTTGGCCTTCGCAATGATGGAAGCCAGATCCACGATGAAGGAGGGATAATAGGTGCCGAACCCTTTCAGGAGCAGGGTCAGGATGTAGATCAGAAACGGGACCGATCTCAGCGCCTCCGACAGGACCTTCCGCACGCCGACCTTTTCCCCGCCATTTGAAAAAACCGTCGCCGTGATGTAGGATAGGCCGAAAACGATAAAGGCATTCCCGCTGTCGATCAGGAGAAGATGCTTGAGCGCCTCATCGCCCCAGATGGCCTGGACCAGAGGGACCGCAAACAGTCCGACATTGAGGCCGAGCAGAGGAATGATCATCTGGCCCTTGGCCTTGCCCTTGTAGCCACGGAAAAGCAGAAGTCCCACGGCGAGCATGAAAAATCCGAGCAGGAACCCGATCAATGGATAGATCAGGAAAGACGGATCGATCGTGAACTCGCTGAAAATACTGATGATCACAGAAGGAAGCGTGAAATTGAATATGATCCGGGTGAACGCGTCGCCGTCGCCTTCCTTGAAAATCTTCACCCGCTTGCACAAATACCCCAGGAGGATCAGGGTGAGGATGATCGCGATTTTGACGCTTGCTTCTGCCATGTCGACTCCGATCCCGAAACGGACGGCCGGGCGGGCGCTGTCCCGCTGTACCGGCTGTCAGCCCCCGGTTTTCTCCTTCAATGCTTCGAAAAGCTGCCGTGTCTCCGTGTCCGACGGCAGATTCAGGTAAATGATCTGGCTCGCCGTCTCGATCCGGAGGAACGGCGGCTTGCTCTTGTCAAGGTAAAGCATCGCCGCGCCCGTCTCCGCAAGCCGGAAATGGCCGCGCAGGACCGATCCGATCGCGGAGCCATTCGTCCGCATCAGGACATCCGGCAGAGTATCGTCCAGCCGGATGCTCCGAATGTCCTCCAGCGGGATCGACTGGCCGTAGGATCCGGCGATCGTCAGCGTGCTGCCCGTGATCGCGGCGGATACGGGCTTGAATCCCTGCAGGATCCCGTAGCAGGCAAAGCCGAGGACCAGCAGAAGTCCAACGATGACCGCGCCGATGATG
>CAZDPQ010000133.1:0-6810 GCA_964507305.1 uncultured Oscillospiraceae bacterium | reverse complement strand
GAAACCTTGTATACGGGCTATATCCGAACTAGTTTATAACTATGGAAGCACGGTTATTTTATGCAGTGCCACTCAACCGGCATTGATGGATCTGTTCCCCAAGGAGATCAGAAGCACCGAATTGTATGAACATTCGAATGAGGCATTTAACTTTTTCAGAAGAACAAACCTACATTTTATCGACGAATTGTCTGATCAAACCCTGTCGGAACGATTGAATAATGAAAAGCAAGTACTTTGTATTGTGAGCACCCGTAAACAAGCGCAAAATATTTATGCTTTGCTTGAAAAAGAAGGTGCATATCATCTTTCTACATTCATGTATCCACAACACCGGAAAGTTGTACTTGAGAAAATCCGTACTGATCTGCTTTGTGGTAATCCATGCCGTGTTGTATCGACAAGTCTGATTGAAGCAGGAGTTGATGTTGACTTTCCGGTCGTATATCGGGCGGAAGCTGGACTTGATTCCCTGATCCAGGCTGCGGGTAGATGTAATCGTGAAGGGAAAAATCCAATCAGCCCGGTATACATCTTTAAGCCCGAACATCAATATGCCGTAACCTTACCGCATATGCTAAAACGACCTATCAGTGTTATGAATTCGGTGGTTAGCCGGTATGAAGATCCCTCCTCTCCGGAAGCAATTCAGGACTATTTTCATGAGCTCTTTCATCTGGAGGGAAAAGGATTGGATATACACAACATAGTGGACCGTTTTGAAGAAGGGATAGAACAAGGAATGAGTTTCCCGTTTAAGTCGGTTGCACAGGATTTTAAACTGATTGATGAGAATACACATGCAATCATTATTCCCGATACCGATGAAGCAAGAAAATACATTGTGCGACTTGAATCGGGTGAACGCAGCTGTATTCTATTACGAAGCATACAGAAGTACATAGTAAATGTATATGACAGGAATTATAAAGCCCTTTATGGTATGGGCATAATAAAACCACTGGATGAGGAATTGGCAGTACTTGCAGATGTTAGCAAATATAGTTTTGATATAGGCCTTGATGCCGGATCAGACGGTGGACAATCGGTATTTGTATAGAAGGGAGGGATGTGATTAACCCGATGATGTATTTCGTGATGCTGAATGATAGTGATTATTGAAAGGGGGATGAGAGTTTGGGCTTTGGGATTACAATTGAGGTATGGGGAAATTACGCGCTTTTTACACGTCCTGAAATGAAGACCGAACGGGTAAGCTACGATGTGATGACACCATCAGCAGCTCGAGGATTGATTGAAGCTATTTATTGGAAACCCGCCATCCGATGGGAAATTGATCGCATTCATGTGTTAAATCCGATTCAATTTACAAATGTCAGGAGAAATGAAGTTTCCTCGAAACTATCTGCGAATAATGTGAAGTCAGCCATGTCTGGCACAGCAGAAATCAAACCTATTGTCACTACTCAGGACATCCAGCAACGCGCATCTCTTCTTCTTAAAGATGTGCGTTATGTGATCGAGGCTCATTTTGAACTGACCGACAAGGCAGGAGAGGAAGACACGGTAGAAAAACATTATAATATCACGTTGCGCCGATTGCGTGAGGGGCGATTTTTCCATCAGCCTTGTTTTGGATGCCGTGAATTTCCTGCTCATTTCCGGATGATAGAGGATGAAATTCCGGAAGGAAACAGACCGGATGATCGGGATCTCGGATACATGTTATACGACATGGATTTTTCTAACAAGCGTGATATAAAGCCGATTTTTTTCCGGGCTGCGATGAAAAACGGGATCGTTGATATCAGGAAATGCGGGGTGGTGAGATGATACTCAACGCTTTGGTTGATTATTATGATATTTTGGCGAAAGAGGGAAAAATAAGCAGACCCGGCTATTGCATTGCGAATGTATCATATGCGTTGAATTTATCGGAAGACGGGGAATTAATCAGCTTGATGCCGTTGAAAATTGATGTTCAGCGAGGTAAAAAAACCATAGAAATTCCGCAAAGACTGGAAGTGCCGGAACAGGCAAAAAAATCCGTTAATATATCGGCGAATTTCCTTTGCGGCAATTCGGAATATATACTTGGCATCAGCGGCAAGGACAGACCTGATCGTTCAAAGAATTGTTTTGATTCATTTACCAAACTTCATCATACGATACTCGATGATGTAAATAATAAAACGGCAAGAGCTGTACTTCGTTTCCTTGATGAGTGGAAGCCTGAAAAAGCGGATGAATGTGCCATACTGTCGAATGAGCTTGATAATTTATCGAAAGGGGTCAATATCGTTTTCCATATATCGGGTATCGGATATGCTCAGGATGATGTTGAAATTCGACGGGTCTGGGAACTGCATTCATCAAATGATAATGATTCAACGATCATGCAGTGTTTGATAACCGGGAAGGAACTCCCGATTGCTCGATTACACCCAAGTATAAAGGGAGTCAGAGGCGGACAACCTACAGGGGTTTCCATCGTGTCGTTCAACGATCGTGCCTATGAATCCTACGGACATGACGAGCAGCAAGGACTTAATGCTCCGGTCAGCAGATATGCGGCTTTTGCTTATACAACTGTACTGAATTATTTGCTGTCTGATAATAAATATAGGCAAGTATATGGTGATACTACAGTTGTTTACTGGGCAGAGAGTCCCAAACCTATATACCGGGATTTTTTCGCCTACTCGCTTGATCCACAACTATCCGATGAATCCGAAACCAGTTCTGATATTTCCGAGGATAAGATGAGTACAAAGCTTTTGTCGGATGTATTTGAGAAGGTTATGGAAGGACGGGCAGTAGCACATAACATTGATGAATTATTTAATCCAGAAACACGTTTTTTCATCCTTGGTTTGTCGCCGAATGCTGCACGCCTTTCCATTCGCTTCTTCTTACAAGATAGCTTTGGACAGATTCTCAAAAACCAGAGAACGCATTATCAGGCACTGGAAATTGAAAGATCACCCAAAGATGCTGTGTATTTGCCTTTATGGAAACTGATGCAGGAAACAACATTCAAAGACAAAGCATCATCTCCTTTATTAACCGGAGCTGTATTGCGTTCTATTCTTTCAGGAATACCGTATCCGGAAGAACTTTTCAGCAGTATCATGCTGCGTATCCGTGCAGAACATGATGTGAACCGCGGTAAAGCAGCAATTATCAAAGCGTATTTACTTCGGAATAAGGGAAATCAATATAAGGAGGAAGCAAGTGTGTCACTAAATGAACAAAGCAATAAAACTGCCTATATTCTTGGAAGGCTTTTTTCTGTTTTAGAAAAAGCACAGCAAGATGCTAATCCAGGCATCAATACGACAATTAAGGAACGGTATTTTACATCGGCATGCGCAACGCCAGCCAGTGTGTTCCCAATCCTATTGCGCCTTGCAGGTCACCATACGTCGAAAGCAAAATTTGGATCCGTTAGCGAGCGGAGGATCCGCGATCTGTTTGATAAACTGGATGTGGATAACAACCCATATCCTGCTCATTTGAATTTACCGGATCAAGGGCTTTTTATCCTTGGATATTATCACCAAAAAAAAGCAAATTTTAGTAAAAAGAATGAGGAGGAATGAAAAATGACTATCCAGAACCGATATGAATTTGTGATTCTTTTTGATGTTGAAAACGGCAATCCCAATGGTGACCCCGACGCGGGCAATATGCCTCGAATCGATCCGGAAACAGGGTATGGCATTATTACAGACGTTTGTTTAAAACGTAAGATCCGCAATTATATAGAAACCGTAAAAGAAGGACAAAGCGGTTATGAAATCTATATCAAAGATTCCGTTCCACTCAATAAAAGCGATAAACGAGCTTATCTTGATGTCGGAGCTGATGATAACAATATTAAGGTAATGAAGAAAGATGACCCTGATATCGATCGAAAAATCCGTGACTTCATGTGCAGAAATTTCTATGATATCCGAACATTCGGAGCGGTTATGACAACATTCGTAAAGGCTGCGCTTAATTGCGGACAGGTTCGCGGTCCGGTGCAACTTGGTTTTGCACGTAGCATTGAACCTGTGTTTCAACAGGAAATCACGATTACCCGTGTTGCGATTACTACGGAAGCTGATGCAGAAAAAAAAGGAACGGAAATGGGGCGTAAATATGTGATTCCGTATGCGCTCTATCGGGTCGAGGGGTTTATCTCAGCAAATCTCGCTCAGAAGTCGACGGGCTTTTCAGAAGAAGATCTTGATTTGCTTTGGGAAGCGATCATCAATATGTTTGAGCATGACCATTCTGCCGCCAGAGGAAAAATGTCGGTTCGAGAACTAATTGTATTTAAACATGAAAGCATGTTTGGCAATGCGCCATCCAATAAGCTTTTTGAGATCATATCGGTAAACCCGACGAATCCTGGAATACCTGCACGAAAATACAGTGATTATTCAGTTTCACTGGATTTAAACACTTTACCGAAAGGAGTCGAATGCAAGAAACTGATATAACGATATGACATATCAAGAGGAGGATTATCTCCCACTTTCCGGCATCCAGCATTTCGTGTTTTGCCGGAGACAATGGGCGCTTATTCACATTGAACAAGAGTGGCAGGAAAATCTTCGTACGGTAGAAGGAGGTATTCTTCATGAGAGAGCACACGGAGAGACACTATTCGAGAAGCGAGGAGATTTACTGATCGTGCGTGGATTGCCCGTATCCTCCCGTCAATTGGGGCTTTCCGGCACCTGCGATATTGTAGAATTCCAGCAAGCTGAATGCGGGATCTCGTTGTTCGGACGTAAAGGTCGTTACCTGCCAATGCCGGTGGAATATAAAAGGGGAAAGCCGAAATCGGACTTGTCCGACAGGCTTCAGCTATGTGCACAGGCGATGTGTCTCGAAGAGATGCTCGCCTGTGCCATTCCCGCCGGTTACCTTTATTATGGAGAAACGCGACATAGAATCGATGTTCCCTTGAATACCGAACTCAGGGAAGAAGTGAATAAAGCATCAAGGGAAATGCATGGGATGTATGATCGGCGGCTGACTCCAAAGGTAAAGACAGGCGCTTTTTGCCGCTCATGCTCACTGCAGGATCTGTGTTTACCCAAGTTATGCGGGACGAGATCGGTGCGGAAATATATCGCCGAGAGCATGGAAGAGTCGACAGTGTGAGAAAACTGTTAAATACATTGTATGTGACAACTCCGGAAAGCTATCTGGCGCTGGAAGGCGAAACAGTGTTGGTTCAACGCGAAAAGGAAACGGTCGCCCGCTTGCCGCTCCATAATTTCGAATCCATCATAACATTCGGCTACACAGGCGCCAGTCCGGCATTGATGGGAGCGTGTGCGAAGCGGAATGTCAGCCTTTGTTTTCTGACACAGAGCGGAAGGTTTCTGGCACGAATTGTGGGAGAAAGCCACGGCAATGTGGTTCTGCGTAAAGAACAATACCGTGTCAGCGATGATGATGAGCGAAGTTGCATGATCGCTAAAAATTTTATATTCGGTAAAATCTATAATGCAAAATGGATCCTGGAACGGGCAGTCAGGGACCACGGGATGCAGATCGATACACTGCGTTTCAAGAAGGTTTCTGAAATGCTGAGCCGAATCCTGGAGGATGTGAATCAATGCTACGATCTGGAGCAACTTCGCGGCATGGAAGGGAATGCAGCAAATCTGTATTTCGGCGAACTGGATCATTTGATTCTGCAGCAGAAGGATGATTTCATATTTCAAGATCGGAACCGCCGTCCTCCGACAGACAATATCAACTCACTGCTTTCTTTTTTGTATACGATCCTCGCAAATGACTGTGCATCGGCGTTGGAAGCGGTTGGACTTGATGCGTATGTAGGATTTTTACACAGAGAAAGGCCGGGACGCGTATCACTTGCGCTCGATATAATGGAGGAACTCCGTGGCCTTTTCGCAGATCGTTTTGCCATCACATTAATCAATAAAAAGGAGATCCATGCGAAAGGATTCATCAAACGAGAAAACGGAACGGTCCGAATGGAGGATGATACACGGAAAATCATTCTGAAAGCCTGGCAGGAACGTAAGAAGGAAATCATTACCCATCCTTTTTTAAAGGAAAAAGTTGAGTGGGGGCTGGTGCCTTTCATTCAGGCGATGCTTTTAGCGCGTTTCCTGCGCGGGGATCTGGATGCTTATCCACCTTTCCTATGGAAGTGAGGAGAATATGCTGGTCCTGATAACGTATGATGTGAATACAGAAACAGCTGCTGGCAGACGCAGACTGCATAAGGTCGCAAAACAATGCGAAAACTTTGGCCAGCGTGTACAAAATTCTGTCTTTGAATGTGTGATGGATTCCGCACGGTGCCGTCAGGCATTAAATATACTCGAAGGTTTGATTGATAAAGATAAAGACAGCTTACGGTTTTATTCTTTAGGCAACAATTATAAGACTAAGGTTATTCATATCGGAGCGAAGCCATCTTTCAGTATCGAAGACCCCATGATTTTATAGTGCGAATCTGAAGCGCTCATTCATTTCCCAGCTTATTCGCACCTAAAAACACCGGCTAAAAGATCAAAATACAGTTGTCTGTGAACATCCACTCTTGATTTTTTACAGGTTTTCTCGCACAATGACAAATAGTTGAGTAAAACAGGTCTCTAAATTTTCTATTTTCGCAGTCGCTCCCCGCGTGGGGGGCGTGGATTGAAATACAAAAGGCCCGGAGATCAACCGGGTCTTTCTTTGTCGCTCCCCGCGTGGGGGGCGTGGATTGAAATTCGTACTGTTCTTTTGTGATTTTGGTGGGGATGTAGTCGCTCCCCGCGTGGGGGGCGTGGATTGAAATACATAAATAATATGAATATCTGCTGA
>CAZDPQ010000132.1:0-6876 GCA_964507305.1 uncultured Oscillospiraceae bacterium | reverse complement strand
CGACTTAACGGCCTGCCCTTGGGCAGCCGCGTGCTGCGCCGCCCTGTCAGGCTGCCGGCTTTTCTTCGCGCCGGACGTCTCGGCCTTCATCCGGTCCGCGGGACGGCGCCCGGGCCTGCCGCCGGGCTTCGGGGTATGGACGGAAGCCGGCTCCGTACCGGTCCTTCCGGGAAAAGGTTCTTTTTTCCGGGAATCTCCGGAAGAGATGGTTGTTTTTCGCATCGATGCTCCTTATGGTAATCAAACTGTATTCGCCGCACGGAAATCTGCCGCACGGACCGCATTCATCATACCACAAATGACGCCGGATGTGTCGGCGCAGCTGCCGTCATTCGACGCTTATGGCCGGACTCTTGAGGATCCCGGTCTTTTTCAGCACATATTCGTAGCTCCAGCGGTCTCCCTCGGTCCTCCAGGCGTTCGGACCGTGCCAGGTCCAGCTGCTGTCGCAATTGTGGAGCGCGCCGAACGTGTTGTAGCGGTTTCCGAACAGGACCAGCCCGATCTCGTGGCGGCCTTCCGGCAGTTCCGGGATCGTCAGGGTGTACGGGTCGAACGCGATCGAACCCGTGCGGACTCCGTCCAGAAGGACGCCGACCAGCGCGCCGCGGTACGAGGGGACATGGATATGCACATCCCTGCCGCTGCCTTCGATCTCCATGCGGTAGGTGATGTTGCCGCCGTAAAAAGGAAGGCCCTGGGGCACGATGTCACCGAAGGCGAGTTCGCGGACCGGATCGGTCAGCGTTTTGTCTGTTCCCGCGGTCTTTACCCCGAAATCGCCCAGCAGATAGCACCATTCGAGATTGGAGGATCTGCCGAAGGGCATCCGGAGCTCGAGCGAATTCATTCCCTCGCGGATCCCGGGCAGCGGAACGGTCCGGATGGATTCATCGGTATACCAGCCGTCCGGACCGCCGGAAACCGGCTGCCCGTTCAGGAGGATCTCCGTGTTTTCCGGATTTTCGAGGGCAAGGGACACTCCTTCAAAGTCCCGTTCGCTCCGAATTGCAAAGCGCAGCGAAACGGCGTGCTCCGGGCGTTCGGGCGGGATCGTCCATGGCTGGGCGACGGAATCCATGCGGGTCGGCCACCCCAGCCGGCGGCGGAACAAATTGTCGATCCGGAGGATCTCTTCGGGCGGCTCGTATTCGCCGCCGTCCAACGCGAATTCCGCGATGTCCAGAAGCAGCGTGTTGGGCTCGCTGAGCGTGACCGGCACTTTGCCGATGAAGCCTTCTGCGGGCGCGGACGGCGCGTGCTGTCCGGCGGAAGATAGGACCGCGGTGGCCGGGACGGCTGCCGAAGATGGCTCTTCCGCGGGCGATCCGCCGCCGGATGCGGGCCGGAGCCGGAACAGGAGACTGTCGTGGGTGTGGATCGTCCGGTCAATGATCGTGGTGTTTCCGGACAGGCGGGCTTTAGCGGGTGAAATGGTCCCATCCATGGTGTCGTACCATTCGGGCTCCCATTGCCCGGCGATCCGCAGCGAGATCCGGCGGGGACGCGCAGCGTCTTCGGATCCCGGCTTCCTGCCGTTGGCGATGAACAGCCAGCGCGAATCGCCGTCTTCGCGCATCTGTGCGAGAAGATGGTCCGTCCTGGTCCCGGAGGCATTGCGGATGTCCAGGAGCCTGACAGGCTCGAGCGCCTGCAGGAGAGCATGCTTTTCGAACGGGATCTGCTGCGCGGACTTCAGGAAATCCAGCCGTCCGCCGTCCGGCTGCGCGTCGGCGAGCTCCGGCATGCCGCCCATCACGATGAGTCGGCCGCCCTGCTTCAGGAAAGCCTCGAGCCGCTGCAGCGTTGACGAGCGCAGGGTCCGGCATCCGGGGACGATCAGGGTGTCGTAGCGCATCCGGCCGACTTCGAGCGGGCATCCGCCGGCGGGGCACTGCCCGGGAAGCAGGGATTCGCTGATAAAATCAAAATCGATCAGACCGAACAGCAGCCACTCCGTCGCTTCCGTGAAGCGGGTGTCCATCTGCTCCCGGATCTCCGCGGTCTGCTCGGAGGGGCCCCAGCTGAGCCAGTAGCTTTCGACGGGATGGATCATGCCCACCCGGACGAGCGGCGTGCCGCGCACGAGAGCTGTGTTGACCCTCGCGAAGTGGTTTTCCACCAGAGGATATTCCCTGTACCAGGGGACCTGATAGCTGATCGACGCCGGATAATCCCGTTTGGCTTCGCCTTCCATCGAGACCCACGACAGGTGCGGGACCCGGACGGTGACGCCGAGCGCCGCCTGCCAATCGCCCTGCAGCTTGTGCCCGCGGAAATCGAAGTCCCATCCGGTGACGCCGTAGAGCTCCGACAGGACCCCGCAGTACCCGAACTGGTGCGCAGCGGACTGTGCCTGCTTCGCCGTATTGTATTCGCGCAAGTCGCAGAGCATGTCGATGCCGGGAAGGTCGAATGCGCGGTAGGATCGCATGGCTTCGCCGAGCGCCGCCGTCTGGCTGCGCAGCGTGGGCTCCTCCATCATGTGGCCGGTCAGCATCAGGCCGTGCGCGCGGCACCAGTCTCCGCAGCTGTCGGCAAAAGCCTCGGCAAAACGCCGGGCCACGTGATCGTGATACCGGTAGCGCGTCAGCGACGCGCGTCCGCCGGGCAGTTCCCAGATCAGCTCCGGAAGGTGGGGCAGCAGTTTTTCGCCGTATTCCCCGAAAAAAGTGTCGGGCAGGTCGTCCGACCACGGCAGGCGGACTTCCTTCCGGTCCGACGCGAACCCCAGGGTGGTCTTGTGCTCGAACTGGGGCTCGTCGGTGAAAATGGCCGGCACCACGCCGCCAAAATCCTCTCCGACCGCTCCGGCATACGCCTCGTGCGTCACCCGGATGAACGCGGCGATCGCTTCTTTGTCAAGGGTATTCACATATGCCTGGTTGTTATACCACGGGCTCTCCGCCGAGATCCTGCGGAACGCGTGCCATACATTGGCTCCGTCTTCGCCGTCCTCCAGCATCCGGTAGCCGGCAAGGCAGCCCTCATGGTCGAGAACGATGTCATACCGCGACAGAGGCAGGACCGTGTCTCCCGAGTCCGTGCCGTCTCGGGGCGGATCCGGAGAAAAAACCAGAGAACGAGCGCGGTACCGGTGATCCTTCGTGACGATCCCTCCGGCAGAACCCGACGGCCACCGGTCCTCATCATAGAGCCAGGCGAGCATCTTCTCGTCCCGCGCCTTGTCTACGCAGGACTTGACCAGACCCATAAACTCATCGCTCAGATAGGGAGTGGCCATCCCCGTGCGGCTGTGCATATGGAAGCCGCCGAATCCCATTTCCTTCAACGATTCGATCTGTCTGGCCAGCATCCCGGCGTCGAGCCTGCAGTTCCAGGCCCAGAAGGGCGCCGCGCGGTATTCCGCGGTGGGGTCTGCAAATAATCCGGGGTCGAGGGTCCCGTCCTGTTTTCGTGGATACAGCATCTGTCATCACTCCTGCCTTCTCATAATGATTACCATTATATGGAATGCCCCGGGAGATGACAATACGGCAATTGCCGTTCCGGACGGAGAGAAAGACATTCTGACTGCAGTACAGTAAAAACCGGCAGCACGGTAAAAAGAACTTGCATTCTCCTTCGGTTGTATGGTAAAATGCTCCAGTGTTTTGAACACGCATCCCAGGCGGCCCGCGAGCCGGACAACCGCCTTTCCGAATACTGCGTCAGGAGGTGAAGAAATGCCAAATATCAAATCAGCGATCAAGCGCGTCAATGTGACGAACCGGAAGACCGAGGCCAACAAGATCCAGAAGAGCTCGATCCGCACGGCCGTGAAGAAAGCCCGCGCCGCTCTCGCGAGTTCCGCGCCGGACGCGCAGGATACCGTCAAGGCAGCCGTTGTCAAGATCGACAAGGCCGCCGCGAAGGGATACATGCACAAGAATACGGCGGCCCGCAGGAAGTCCCGACTGGCGAAGGCCCTGAACGCGGCGAAGTGACGCGCGCGTCGGATCGCCCGGCCCAAGCGTTTCCGGAATCGGAAGCGCTTTTTGTTTATACCGGGCATCATCCGACGGGGATCGATGCGATTCTGATTTCCTTCCCGGGATGAATACGCTATAATGAGAAGACACAGGGGGGTGCGGCCATGAAGGTGATTTTACTCGAAGACATCAAAACGCTCGGCAAGGCGGACGACATCGTCGAGGTCAGCGCGGGATACGCCAACAACATGCTGATCAAGCGGAAGCTGGCGCTCGAAGCGACGCCCGCGAACATCAATTCGGTCAAGATGAGAAAGAAAACCGAAGCCGAGAAGCTTGCCAGAGAATACGAGGAGGCCGTCCGCGCAGGAAAAGAGATGGAAGGCCGGATCATCGAGCTCCCGATGAAATGCGGAGAGGGCAACCGGCTGTACGGCGCCGTCACGGCGATGGATGTCGCGAAGGCTTTCGAGGCGTCCGGATATCCGGTGGACAAGAGAAATATCGAATTCGACCCGCACATCAAGACCCTTGGGGACTATGACGCGCAGATCCGCCTCCACAGCAAGGTCACTGTCAAGGTCAGGCTTCGCGTCACCGATCTGGGGAAGAAGAAATAGCAGTCGGATCCGCTGATGGGATCCGATTGACTATATGAAGTCAGGAGGGCATATGCAGAGCAAGGAACCATCCGGTGTGCCTGCGGGCATGCTTCCGGGCAAAGTCCCGCCGAACCACCTGCAGGCGGAGCAGTCGGTGCTCGGCTGCTCGATGTCTTCCGAGAAAGCGCTCGCGGAGATCACGACCATCCTGAAGACCGAAGACTTCTACCGCCCCGACCACCGGCTGATTTTCGACGCGATCTGCGAGATCTACATGGCAGGCAAGGCGGTCGACATCATCACCGTGTCGGACGCCCTGGAGAGCAAGTCCCTGCTCGAGAAGGCCGGGGGGCTGAGCTATATCAGCCGCCTGCCGGATCTGGTGCCTTTCATGTCCAATGCCGGCCAGTACGCGGACCTTGTCAGGCAGAAGGCCATCCTGCGCAAGCTGATCGCGTCGCTGGACGAGATCAACGCGCTGTGCTACGAGGATGCCCGCAACGCCAACGAGCTGCTGAGCGCGGCGGCCAAGCGGATCTACGATATCCGTGAAAATCGGGACGCGTCCGGCTTCGAGAGCCTCAAGGACATCATGAGCCGGACGATCAATGAAATCAGCGAGCTTTCGCGCACCCATACGAACGACCGTCTGATCCGGACCGGATTCATCCGTCTGGACCGCGCGCTCGGCGGCATCGGCAAGGGGGCGCTGGTCATCCTGGCGGCTCGCCCGGCGATGGGCAAGACCGCTTTCGCGCTCAACATCGCACAGAAGGCGGCCATGCTGTACAAGGTCCCGGTCGCGATCTTCAGTCTCGAAATGTCCAAGGAGGAAGTGGGCAACCGCATGCTCAGCGCGCAGGCTCTGATCAATTCGCGCAGCCTCCGGAGCGGCGAGCTGCGCCAGGAGGACTGGGACAAGATATCCAGGGCGCTTCCGGTCCTGTACAATACGGAAGTGTATGTGGACGACCGGTCGGGCACGAATGTCATGGAGATGCTGTCGAAATGCCGCCAGCTGAAGCTCGAAGGCAGACTGGGCATCGTCATCATCGACTACCTGCAGCTGATGAGTCCGGGCTCCTCGCGAAGCGACAGCCGGCAGCAGGAGATCTCCGAGATGACCCGGTCGCTCAAGATCATGGCCAAGGAGCTCAACGTGCCCATCATCGCGCTGTCCCAGCTCAGCCGGGCGTGCGAAGCCAGGCAGGACAAGCGTCCGATGCTTTCGGACCTCCGGGATTCGGGATCCATCGAGCAGGACGCCGATGTCGTGATGTTCCTTTACAGAGATCACTATTATCAGCAGGATCAGATGCAGATGGATATCGAGGAAGCGGAGGTCATCGTCGCAAAGAACCGTTCCGGGCAGACCGGCACGGTGAAGATGAACTGGTGGGCGAAGCACACGATGTTTTTCGAACCCGAGGATGAGAGCATGCCTGCCGATCCTCTGCAGACCTGACAGGACCTGGATTGGATGTGACGTCAGTGGACGGGGACAGGGAAGATCCGCTTACACGCAAAGTCAGAGCCGCCGTGGAGGACCGCGGGCTTATCCTGCCGGGCACCGTCGTGCTTGCGGGGGTATCGGGCGGTGCGGATTCCATGTGCATGCTGGATATCCTTCTCGAACTGGCACCCGCGATGGATTTCACCGTCGAAGCATGCCACCTCAACCATTCGCTGCGAGGCTGCGAGGCCGATCTTGACATGGAGTTTGTCAGGGAGTACTGCCGGAAACGGAGCATCCCTTTTCACCACAGGACAGCGGACGTCGCGTCGTTTGCCGCCGCGGCGGGGCGGGGGACCGAAGAAGCCGGCCGCATCCTGCGCTACGGTTTTTTCCGGGAATGCGCGCTGGGCCGCGACGTCCGGATCGCGGTCGCGCACCACAGCCGCGACCAGTTCGAGACCGTGATGCTCAACCTGATCCGGGGCGCCGGTACGGCGGGCCTTGCAGGCATGCGCCACCGGTCGGGAAACATCATCCGCCCACTCCTCGACTGCTCCCCGGAGGAGATCGCCGGATACATTGCCAGTCATAAGCTGGCGTATCGCACAGACAGCACCAACAGCGAACCATCCGCGGACCGCAACCGGGTCCGTCTTGAGCTGCTGCCGCTCATGCAGCGGCTTTTCCGCCGGGATGTCGTGCGCCAGGCTGCCAGGACGGCGGAGCTGTGCCGGATGGACGACGACTACATCCGGCTTGCCGCGGAAGAGATTTTCCGCGCCGAAATCACGGAATGCGGCCTTCCGTGCGATGGGATCGCGGGCACGCATCTCGCTGTCGTTTCCAGACTGCTCAAGCTCCTGCTGGAGCAGGCCAGGGGAGACTG
>CAZDPQ010000131.1:0-6889 GCA_964507305.1 uncultured Oscillospiraceae bacterium | reverse complement strand
GGATCCCTCCGGCGTAAGCTTCGCCTTGAAGCTGATCGACCGCGCGGTCCCCAGGTCGTCGAACTGGATCCGGTACGCCGCGTTCGCACGGTCGACCTCCAGGACCTCCCCCGGTCCCATGATACCGTGGACGACACGGTCGCCGGGGCTGAACGGCAGACCCTCCTCGAGCGCTTCCAGAAGCCTCTCGCTGCTGCCGATCTTCCATTTTGATTCCGCCATCAGATCTTCGCCGAGTTCCTCCGTAAACGTCAGGAGTGACCGGTCCACGTTGAATATGAAGCGGGACGGGTACCGATACGATCCGTCGAGGTTCCGCCCCTCGGCGTCGGAAAGGAACAGGCCCTTCTCCGCGCGCGTGAACGCGACGAATGCGAGCCGCCTTTCCTCCTCCATACCTTCGAGGTTCGCCGTCTTTTTCGACGGGAACATCCCCTCGCTGAGTCCGCAGAGAAACACGTACGGAAACTCGAGGCCCTTCGCGGAATGGACCGTCATCATCCGGACCGCGTTCCCGCCGGAAATCGTGTCGGTGTTCGTCATCAGCGCCACATGGGCGAGGTAATCCTCCAGTCCGCACTCTTCGCCGGACGAAACCTCATAATCGTACACCGCCTGCTTGAGCTCGGCCAGATTGTCCAGCCGCTCCTGGCTGCCCTCCGTCCGGAGCATCACCTCGTACCCGCTGCGGTCGATCACCGCGCTCAGGAGCTCCGACACGGGCATGTCCTGGTATCCCGCTGCGAAATGGTCGATCAGGTCGAGGAAACGCCTGGCCTTCGTATTGGCGAAAATCCCGTCCTCGACGGTTTTCGACAGGGCGCTGTAGAGCGTGCACTGATGCTGCGCGGCGTATTCCTTGAGGAATTTCATGCGCCGTTCGCCGAGGTTGCGTTTCGGAGTGTTGGCAACGCGCAGGAAGGACAGGTCGTCCTTGTAGACGATCAGCCTCAGGTACGACAGGATGTCCTTGATCTCCATGCGCCCGTAGAATTGGACCCCGCTGTAGATCGTGTACGGCAGCCCTTCTTTTAGAAAAACCTCCTCGATCATGCGGGAGATGTAGTGCGCGCGGTACAGGATGGCGACGTCGCCCGGCTTGACCCCTTCCGCGGACAGTTCGCGGATCCGTCCGGCGATCCACAGGGCTTCGGCTTCTGCGGTCTTGGCATGGTGATAGAGGACCGGCAGGCCGCCGGGCAGTGTGGGAAGAAGATCCTTGCGGATGCGGACCCGGTTGGAGGAGATCAGGGAATTGGCGGCGGCGAGGATCTGCGGCGTGGAGCGGTAGTTTTTCATCATCATGATCGTCCGCACATCCGGGAATTCTTTGTCGAAGTCCAGCAGGAAGCGCACATTGGCGCCGCGCCAGGTGTAGATCGTCTGGTCCGGGTCGCCGACGATGAACAGGTTGCGGTGATGCCCGCAAAGGACGCGCATCAGGCTGACCTGCAGGTCGTCGATGTCCTGGTATTCATCGACCATGATGTATGAAAGCCGCTTCTGCCATTTGAGCCGGATCTCCTCGTTTTCGCCGAAAATATACAGCACATATTTGATCAGGTCGTTGTAATCCAGGCCGAAGCATTTTTTCTCCTGATACAGGTAGCCGTAGAAAATGATGTCATCCGTCGAAGAGGCGTCCAGGTACTTCCGGTGCAGCTCGTCGAGGGGGAAGGCGATCATTTCCTCGTAATACTGCGGCTCGCGGACGATCTTGCGGATCTCGATCATGTCGCGCGCCTTGGCGAAGGTCTTGTGGCGCAGCGTCAGGCCGCGCTCCTCGTAGATGATGCGCAGCATGGAATCGATGTCCGAGTTGTCCAGGACGAGGAAGCTCTTCGGGTAATGCACGGCATTGATGTCTTCCTGGAGGACAGTCACGCAGAAGCTGTGGAACGTGCCGATGTAGCCGGTGTCGTTGTCGCCGGTCAGGCGGCGGATGCGCTGCTTCATCTCGTTGGCGGACTTGTTCGTGAAGGTCGCGCAGAGGATGCCGGACGGCAGGATGCCGACCTCGTTGACCAGATAGGCGAAACGGTGCGACAGCGCGCGCGTCTTGCCGGAGCCCGCCCCGGCGATCACGCGGATGAAGCCCTCGGTGGCCGTCACCGCTTCCCTCTGCTGCTCGTTCAGATTTTCAAGAATGTCCGCCATCTCCGCCCTCACCGCCTTCGCCGATCGATGGCCATGCCCCGAGGTAAAAACCGAACCGGATGTTCTTTTCCTTCAACTGGTACCGCGGATCGAGGCTCGGGCCGCAGCTGTTCGATCCGACACCGCTCTGGGCATGATCGATGCACAGCACCGTGCCGCCGCTCTTGTGTAATTCGGTGTTGTGCCTGCGCGCCGTCAGTTCCTCCTGCGTGTAGCGCGAGAGGCTGAAGCTGAACCGGTCGCCGTGCACCACGATCCCGCTCCCGTCGCGGCGAATGACTTTGCAGAAATCGCAGCTGAAATGGCTTGAATTTTCCTGCGGGCGGATGTAGTCTTCATGCATGCGGTCGACGGAGCTCCGGAAAAGTCCCTTGTAAGAGCTCAGGTGCTTGTCGACATAGCTCTCGTGCGGCCCGTATCCGAAATATTCGCACCGGCCGAATTCGGCGGGCAGCATCATGCGGATCCCGAAGCGCGGGAGGAACGGCACCTTCGCGGCGATGTCCGCGCGGATCTCCGCCCGGATCCCGCCCTCCGGATCGACCGTCCAGATTGCCTCCAGCTCCGCGATATTGCGGCGGTACACCGCGCCGATGGACACTTCGGCTGCGATCCGGACGGCATCCCCCTGTGTCAAAACGGTCACGGAGCGGACGCGTGCGTCGGTACGGTCCAGGCCGAAGCGCTCCCATTCATTCCGGATGTGGCGGTCGTTGTCGGTCGGAGCCCGCCAGAAATTGAACGTCATCGGGCTGTCCAGGACCGTCCGTCCGCCGATCACGAGCCGGTCGAACGTGCCGTCCCCTTTGCCGAACCGGTACTCGAACCCCCGGCCGGAGACCGTGACCGAATCCGCCGTCTCCGCGACGGACGGACGCCTGCCGCGCGCGGGCTGCGGCATGGCCGCCGGTTCGGTCGACAAGTCGATCTGGTCGAAGCCGACCACGCTCCCGGAGGGAACGAACGGCTTGTCCTTGACCTGGACATATTCCAGCATCAGGAAGCAGTTCGGGCCGGAAAACTCCGACAGGTCGAGGTCCAGCGCGGCGCTTCCGTGCGGCGGGATCGAAAGGTCCCGGAAATCCCTGCGGCGGATCAGCCTGCCGCTCTGCCGGATCGTGCAGCGGATCCGGATCGCGTCCCGCAGATCCGTGAAATCGTACCGGTTCGTCAGGACCACGCCGGCACCCTCCCGGCGTGCTGCGACCGGGCGGATCGCCTGCTTCAGCTCATACAGGCCCGTGTGCGGACAGCGGTTCGGATAAACGAGCCCGTCGATGCAGAAATTGCCGTCCTGCGGATATTCGCCGAAATCCCCTCCGTAGCCGTATCGTATCCTGCCGTTCTTTTTCCCCATCACGATCGCGTGGTCGCACCATTCCCAGATGAAGGCGCCGCAGAAATTCGGGCAGCGGAACACCAGGTCGAAATAATCCTTCAGGTCGCCCGGGCCGTTGCCCATGGCATGGCAGCACTCGCACAGGACCAGCGGGCGCTTTTCCTCCGGATCCTCCAGGAAGGACCGGATCCACGCGGTCGGCGGGTACATCCGGCTGGCCAGGTCCAGCTCGTCCGGCAGGCGGTTTCCGGTGCGCTCCTCCCACAGGTTCAGCCCCTCGTAGTGGATCAGCCTTGTCGTGTCGCGCTCCCGGATCGCCCCGGCCGCGGCGCGGAAATTGCGGCCGTAGCCCGACTCGTTCCCCAGCGACCAGATCAGGACCGACGCCCGGTTCTTGTCGCGCTCCACCAGCCGGCGCGCCCGGTCGACGATCGCGCCTTCATACACCGGGTCATCGGCCAGCAGGTCGAATGACGCCATATCGTAGCCGCCGTCGACCCGGACGACGCCGTGCGTCTCGACATCGGCCTCATCGATCACATAAAACCCGAACCGGTCGCACAGCTGAAGGAACTCGGGCGCGTTCGGATAATGCGATGTCCGGACCGCATTGATGTTGTGCTGCTTCATCAGGGCCAGGTCCGCGGTCATCTGATCGGTGGTACAGGCATAACCGGTGACCGGATCGCTGTCGTGACGGTTGACGCCGCGGAATTTCACAGGAACGCCGTTCACTTTCACCACGGAATCCTCGACGCGGATCTCGCGCAGCCCGAAACGGTCGCGGATCACCTCGCCGTCCGTGACGATCGCCAGACCGTACAGCGCCGGCTCCTCGGCATTCCACAGCACCGGCCGCGGGATGTCCAGGACCACCCGGTCCTCCGATGTCGCGATCTCTGCGACGGCGCCGCCCTCCGGATCCGTGACCCGCAGGACCTTCGGCAGGCCGGGCGAGGTCGGCGACATGCGAACCGACACCTCCGCCCTTTTGTAACCTTCTGAAAAGCGCGCCGTCACGAAAAAGTCGCGCACGTGCTCCGCCGGACGCTGCAGGAGATACACATCGCGGAAGATCCCGCTCATCCTGAATTTATCCTGGTCTTCGAAATAGCTTCCGTCGCACCACTTCAGGACGAGAACGCGGACCGTGTTCGTGCCGTCACGGAGATACGAAGTGACCTCGAACTCGCCCGTGGAATGGGACACCTGGTTATAACCGGCAAACGAATCGTTGACGTACAGATACAGGCAGGAATCCACCCCTTCGAACACGAGGTAGTACCGCTGGTCCTTCTCCGGCCGCAGGTCAAAGGTCCTGCGGTAATAGCCGCAGGGATTTCTCCGGGGGACGCGGGGCGGATCGTACGGGAACGGGTAGCGGTCGTTGGTGTACTGATGGCGGTCATACCCCGACATCTGCCAGTTCGACGGTACGGGAATGCGGCCGAAGGCGATCCCGTCCTCATCCAGCCCCGGCCCGGCGCCATCCGCGCCCTCCGGCGCCCGGGGAAGCTCGTCGGCGCAAGCCGCGTACGCGAACTCCCATTCACCTGTGAGCATCCGGATGCGGCTGCTCCCGCTCTTCCCTGCCGTTTCCACGTCGGAAGGAGCACAGGGAATGTAAAACGCCCTGTCAGCTTCACGGTTCAGGCTCAGGACCTCCGGATTTTCGTGATACCACTCGTGTCTCATGCGCGCCACCCTTCCCCCTCTGTCCGGACCGGCCGGCTCCCGCCCGGGATCCTCTCTGCGGACCGGATGCGGGGACGCATCACCCGCTATGATCCATTATACTTCACGAATGTATGTTCTGTCTCATCGGATTTCAACGTTTCGACGAGGGCACTTAAAATTCGCACGATATGTACATGCAACAGAACTGAGTGTCCGATAAATCATGTGATCCACATAACCCTGACGGCGGAAAAACAAAACGTGGACATTCTATAAATCCACGTTTTGCTGATAGATCGAATCGATCATGGCAGAGCTGACTTCGCAAAATGAGTACGGAGCTGTCGGAGTATCGGAAGGAAATAGTAATAAATATGCAAATCGCTATTTTTGTGCAGTTACATCATCAAAACAGGCCCATTGGTTTGCCGCAGCAGTCGAATAAAATCCAATCTGGATATAGCCTGTTGTAACAGTGACTGTCCTTCCCTCCCAATGCCACGAGGAGTTGTTAGACGTCGCCTGCCAGATATCACTTCCGCCATATCCTTTTATTATCAGATAACTGCTCGTTCCTGAACTTCTACAGGTAAAGAAGCCGATATTATACGTTCCGTTAGGCACATACCTTTCCTGGTAGGTATATACCGTATATGCCGAAGACTTCATATGAGCAAGCTTACATGTACTACCATAACCGGGATTCGGTCCGGTTGTCGATGTATAGCTTGCATCGGTATTACCCCACTCCAACCAGCCGTTGGGACTTTGTGTCACTCCTCCAAAATCAAAACTTCTATTATGTAAAATATCCATATGCCACAATGATATTAAATTACTAAGGTCTTCCTGAGTGACCGCAGCAGCATTCCCGTGTCTTACACCTGCTGGGAGTACATACTGAGTGTTTTCGGTAAGTTTTGTCCATCCGCTACGCGTAGTTGAATTCAGATTTGTGGTAGTCAGGCAGCCGTAATGTCCGTTGAGATAATACTTGTCATAGTAAAGAAACCATTTATTTTGTGATAGCTCCTTCATGATGAAAGGGCCTTCCGCATCACTATAATCAGCGACGGTTGTTAATGACTGGGTCATAAAGGTACTGAATGGGCCGGTTGCCGATGTGGAGCGGACAACTTTCAATTCATGTGTATCCTCATTGGCATAATACAGATAAAAATAACTGCCGTTTTGGATCATGCTGCCATCATACGTATTCGCAGTACCTTCCTGATAAAGCAATTGTCCGGTTAGTGTACATGTATTGAAATCCGAGGTTTTTGCGTAATAGATTTTATGTTTTGTTTCACCGCTTAGCTTGACTGTATACACAATCATGTATTTCCCATCGACAGGATCACGGAAAATCTCAGGAGCCCATGTGTCGACACAATTGGATGGGCCAACATAGAGTTGTCTAGGCGATGAAAAAGTATGCAAATCAGAGGAATCGATCACATTGATGTATCCGTAACTCCCGGTTGTGACGATAACGAATGAACCGTCGGTTTTTTTAAAAATGTGGGGATCCCTGCAATTAAACCCACTGACGACCGGATTTCCTCCGTTAACCGGAGTCCAGAGGTATCCATCATAACTATATGCCAACCGTATCGGATATTGTTCCCACCATTCGCCTGTTTGAACAAAGTATGTCATGACATATCCGACTTGTCCGACATCGTATGATACAGGCTTTGCAGGGTTGATAGATAG
>CAZDPQ010000130.1:0-6892 GCA_964507305.1 uncultured Oscillospiraceae bacterium | reverse complement strand
ATCTTCGGTTTTCTGGGTCCGAACGGCGCCGGCAAGACCACCACGCTCAAGATGCTCGCCGGCCTGACGAAGCCTGATTCCGGGCGCATCGCGCTGATGGGGACGGAGGCGTCGTTCGGGGGGAAGGCCGGGAGGTCCCGCCTCGGCTATCTGCCGGATGTCCCCGAATGCTACGGCTATATGAATGCGATGGAGTTTCTGACCCTCGCGGCTTCCCTGTACGGGATGGCTCCGCGGGAGGGCCGGGCCAGGGCGGAGGAGCTTCTCGGGATCGTGGGGCTCAAGGGAGTCCGCAAGAGGATCGGCTCCTATTCGAGAGGGATGAAGCAGCGGATCGGGATCGCGCAGGCGCTGGTCAACGACCCGCAGATCGTCCTGATGGATGAGCCGGTCTCCGCGCTCGATCCCGAAGGCCGTTTCGAGGTGATCGAGAACCTGCGGAAGATCAAGGGGCAGGTCACGGTTTTTTTCTCGACCCACATCATTTCGGATATCGAGAGGGTCTGCGATTCGGTCGCGATCATCAGCAAGGGCAGGCTCCTGGAGCACGGCAGCGTGGCGGAGCTCAAGGCGCGCCACGACAACAGCAAGATCTCCGTCTCGCTCCCCGCGGATTCCGATCCGCAGGTTTCCGAAGCGTTCGTGCAGGCCATCGGACAGGCTCCCTGGGCATCCGGAGTCGAAGCCCTGTCTCCGGTCCGGTACAGGATCGCCGTCACGGGGAGAAAAGAAGCGCAGGCGAGGCTGCCGGTGCTCCTGGCACAGGCGGGGATCCCGCTCGAATCGATGGACTCGGTTTCCGTTTCGCTCGAAGAGATTTTCCTTGAGGTGACCCGACCATGAGAACATTGGCCGTCATGCTGAAGAAAGAATGGATGGAAAGCATCCGCAGGCACCGGCTGATCGTCCTGGGGGCGGTTTTCCTGCTGTTCGGGATCATGAGCCCCCTGACGGCGAAATTCATGCCGGAGATCGTGAAGCTCATTCTCGGTTCTTCCGAAGAGATCGCCAAGATCGGTCTCGACCTCCCGCCACCCGTGATCAAGGACTCCTATATCCAGTATTACAAGAACCTCACGCAGATGGGCATTTTTGTCCAGATCCTGGTCTTCATGGGCCTGGTTTCGGAGGAAAAGTCCAAAGGGACCGCAGTCCTGATCCTGACCAAGTCCGTGTCCCGGGCGGTATTTCTGATGTCGAAATTTCTGATGGCCTGCACGGTGGTGATCCTGTCCCTGATCCCGTCGTACCTCGCGTTTTACCTGTACACCTATCTGCTGTTCGACGAAGCGCCCATCGCCGCGTCGCTGACCGGACTCCTGATGTACCTTGTCCTGTCGCTCTTCATCCTGGCATTCACCTTTTTTGCCAGCACTGTATCCCGGTCCCTCGCCATATCGGCGCTGATCGCGATCGGCGGCTATTTTTCGATCAGCATCGTCTCGGCGATCCCGAGACTTTCCGATTATTTCCCGCTCAAGCTTGCCGACGCGGCTTACCAGATCAGCCTCGGCGTCTCGACGGCAGGGGAGTATACGAAGAGCCTGGCCATCACCCTGGCCGCGACGGCAGTCCTGACGGCGGCGTCGGTCCTGTCCTTCCGGTACCAGGAGCTTTAGCAGTCATGAGAGAGGAAACCGCGATGAAAGTCCATCCGAGCTTCCTGCGCCGCGCGGCGGCCGTTGCTTCCCTTTATTTCCTGATTTTCAGCCTTCTGGCCGTTTCCCCCGGGATGCCGTCCGTCTTTGCCGCACCGGGATCACAGCCTTACGCGACGCCGACCCCGGTGGTCCAGACTTTTTCGGACGCCTCGACAGCCGAACAGGATATCAAGAACTACATCCAGAGCCGGCTGGACCTGATGAGCGGCCAGATCACGTTCACGGTGACGGGGACCGATGCATGCAAGCTTTTCCTCGTCACGGACGGCGGAGGAAACATCGTCCTCCCGCTGACGAACGGATCATTCACATCCTACTGCCTGGACATCTTTTCGCAGCAGCTGGATGCCATGGCGAGCAGCAATTACAACGCGTACACCAAATTCGCAATGACGGGGTATCAGGTGGGGGGTTCATCCTCCATCATGGGCAATGACACGGAGACCCTGCAGCTGACTTTCACATACACCATCACCTGGCGGGATGAGACCCTCTACGGGATATCCGCTCTCAACGCCCGGAACGCCGTGACCGCATTCGTGCAGACTTTCCTGTCCTCGCCCGGATACCCGGCGTCGGGGAGCAGCGACCAGAAGCTGCGGGCGATCAACGAGTACATCTGCAGCACGTTCCAGTATGATTACCGCCTGTTTTCAACGAATGCGGAAGAGCAGAACGATGTGATCTACACGGCCTACGGGATGATCACGGACACCAAGGGCGCTGGCGGATATCCGCGCGGCGTCTGCCAGGCATATGCCATGGTCGGCTACCTGATGCTGCGGGAAGCCGGTTTCGGTGCGATCTGCATCAGCGGCCGGGCTGCCGGCGGAGGCCATGCATGGAACATGGTCCGGGTCGGGACCCGCTGGTACCACATGGATTTTACCTGGGATGATCCCGTTTCCTCGACATCGGACCCGGTTTATCCGCTGATGCAGGACGGTGCAGGGACCGTTTCATTCAACTACTATATGAGAACGGACGAAGAGATGCGCGTCAATCACGATTGGGATCCCGTCACGGACACCGGATACGTCTATCCGGTCGCAAATACCACATGGTCCGGCAACGATCCGATCGAGGACATCACGCAGCCTCCTCCGCCGCCGACATCGACTCCCGTTCCGACCCCGACGATCGAGATCCTGCCGACCGTGACCCTGGCTCCATCGTCCGCGGTCCGCTCTTCCGCGGAGAACGCATCTTCCTCGGAAGCAGAACAGTCTTCCGAAGCCGGGGGATCTTCTGCGGAGACTTCTTCCGCTGCCGCCAGCGTGATCTATTCGAAAGCCGTGACCCTGTCAGACGGCACAGGCAGTTCCCGCGCCGATTCCGATGCCGTATCGGGCGAAGCGTGCGTCACCATCACCGGACGGCTGCTCGGCGGCTCCGGAGAGCCTCTGCCGGGTGTCCGTCTGCTGCTCTTTTCGACCAACAGGATGGCAACGACGAATAGCCGCGGAGAGTACCGGTTCGATCAGGTGAAGGTCGGCAACTATAAGATCTTCGTGCTTGACGATGACGGGAATGAAGTCGCGGAACTGCCCATCGTGATCACCTTCGGCGACCAGACGGTACAGACACAGGGGACCGTCCAGGTCAGGGGAGGCACTCTCATCATGGATCTCACATATTCCGGGAATGCATTGACGATCAAATCCGTTTCATCGCCGGTCTTCGGCATCACGAGAGACATTGTGATCTACACGGCCATCGGCGCCGTCATCCTCGGAGCGCTGCTGATTTTCATCCTGATGCGCAGAGACCGTTCCGGCGGGCATATCCCGATGGACTGAAGGCCGTCCTGACGTCCGGATGTCCTACAGGATCGCGTCCAGTCTTCTGAAAGCCAGCTCATAGATCCGGAACCACTGCTCCAGATCGGTCAGGCGGACATATTCGTTGGCCTGATGGGCGACGTCGTGCAGGGGATCGGCGATGGGTCCGAATGCGATGATATTCGGCATCCGGCGGGCATAGGTGCCGCCGCCGATGGCGATCGGGACGGCATGGGCACCGGCTGCTTCATTGTACACATCGAGCAGCACGGTCACCAGGCTGCTGCCGGGATCCCGGTACAGCGGATCCATGCCGGACTCTTCCAGCACTTCCATCCCGTAAGCGGCCGCCCGTTCCGAAAGGGTGCGCAGGATCGCGTCCTTGCGGTCGGTGACCGGATAGCGGATATCCAGGGTCAGCGAGGCATCCCGCCCGTCGTAGGAAAGCAGCCCGGCATTGCAGGTCAGGCGGCCGGATTCGCGGTCGGAATAAGCGATCCCGAACCGGGAACCGTCGGTGTCCGACCCGATGTTTTTCGCATAAAATTCGACCAGAGGATCGGAAAAGCCATTCTCATCCAGGATCCCGGCAATCTCCGCCATGGCCTTGGAAATCGCGTTTTCGCCGTATTCGGGGAGGCTCGCGTGGCTCGAGCGGCCGGAAACGGTCCTGAAGTCCGAATAACCGGCGGGACCCGCGGGGATGCGGTAGCGGCACAGGGAAGGCACCATGTTGGCCTTGTCGCCTCCGGAGATCTCGAGGGAAGTCCGCGGCCCGCCGCAAGGCTGCGGGAAAGAAGGCTTGCCGCGTATCACCGTGTGGAGGATCCCCTTCTCGGCATAGATGACCGGAAACTTCGCATCCGGCGTGAATCCGATGTCCGGGGCCGATTTGCGGCTCCGGTAATGATCCATGCATTCGCAGCCGCTCTCTTCGTCGAGCCCGAGGATGAGCCGGATCCGGTTCGCCGGATGCCAGCCGCTGTCTCTGAGGCTTTTCATCGCGTAAAGGCATGCCAGCGCAGGCCCCTTGTCGTCGATAACGCCTCGGCCGACCGCCCGGCCGTCCCGGACCGCCAGGGTGTACGGATCGCTATCCCATCCGTCGCCGGGCGGGACAATGTCAAGGTGAGCCAGGGCGGCGACTTCCTTCGGACCGCTGCCGAACTCGATATAGCCGGCAAACCCGTCCAGGGAATGGGCGGAAAAGCCCATGCTTTCACCGAGCCGGAGCATGTATTCGAGAGCGTCGAGCGTCGATTTGCCGAAAGGTGCGCCTTCAGACGGCGGACCCTTCACGCTCGGGATCGCGACGATGTCCGCGAGGGAATCGAGATAGCCGGCATAGGCGCCGGAAAAAAGAGATTCAGCTCGTTGGTCCATAGTTCCTCCGATCCGTGTGCGCCGATCCGGTCATTTATTCCGGCCGGAAGCGTCGGGGCCTTCCGCCGGGGCATCCGCAGGACTTTCCGCCCCGCTGCCGGACGCGGCGTCCGCCTCCCGGCCCTCCTCGGCTGCGGCACCGGTCTCTGCCCCGGACTCCGCCTGCGCTTCCTCGCGGATCGTCTCCTCGTCCCGGATGTCCTCATCCAGGATGTCCTCATCGTCGGAAAGCTTCCTGTGCTTCAGGAAATCCTTCTTCGCGCTGTCGGACTTGATCGACGAATCGAAGAACGGAAGGACGGCGATCAGGGTGAACACGATGCCGATCCCCGCGCCGAGGATCATGTTGAAATAGAAATTGTACTTGACCAGATTGGTCATATAATTTTTAAAAGTCAGCGCGACGGAAGGCTCCTTGATGATAAGGACCGCAAGATAGGCGAACTGGACCAGGATCACGACGGCGACGGAAACGATGCCGGCGATCCAGCGCCCCCTGATATCCATTCTGGCTCGGGAGAGCCTGTAGCCGATGATCGCGAAATAGGAGACGAAATAGGCGCAGAGGCAGGTCAGCAGGGACTGTGCGACATTGCTCAGAAAAGAAGGGGCGTTGACTTTCGTCAGAAAGCCCAGCAGATAGTCAAGGACATAAGGCATGATCAGCCACGGGATCGCGCCGAAAACTGCGCCGCCCGAGGTGAAGAGGATCTTCTTCCATAACGGGACGGTATCGGGCGCTTCCGCGGCCCCGGCTGCACCGGCACCGGCGATCCCGCCCTCCGCGGCATCCTCCGCGCCGTCGCCGGACACGGTTTCGTCCGACGCGAGCTCGTCCTTCAGCTGTGCCGCGCAATCCCTGTGCATATAGCAGTAAAGATCATAGACGAAATCCTCGCTGTCGGCTCCGAGATTGCCGCAGACCTGGCAGCGGCCTTCCGTGACGATGGTCAGCTCCTGCATGATGCCGACCAGAAGTGCGATGATGAACTCGATATCCTCGGGCTTCAGGCTGACGGAGTCTTTGATCCGGATGCACAGGAAATCATCCGCGATATCAAACTCCTGCAGCTTCATCGTCGCGCTGTTCTTCCCGAGCCGATCGAACAGCTCGGTGACCTGCGCCTCCTCGATGCCGGGAACGGGGGTGATGAATGTCTTCTGGCCTTTGCCCTCCATCCCTGAAAACAGATACCCCTGCTCGGAGCCGTAGATATATTCGCCGCTGATCAGCCAGTCATTCTTCTCCGCGAAGGTCCGCATTTTCTTAGACAACAGATTTTCGTTATACATGGAAACACCTCTCTGCAATGATCTGCCGGCTGATATCTCCCTGAAATGCTCCGGCCCAAACGATGTCACGCAATATTATACAATACGCCGCGGCATTTTGCCAAAGAGAATTCGGTGCACAAATTGTAAACCAATGTGAAATCCGGACATAATCGGCCGGATCCCGTGAATTTCATGAAAAAGATGCAACGCCGCCTTTTTCTGTGTTAAAATCATTAATGAAAAAGATCAGGCATGTCACGATAATACGGGAGACCGCACATGTTGTCAGTAATACCTGCCATAAGCACGGATATCGCCGGCATCATCATCCTGATTTTCACGATCATTTCCCTTCAGAACAACACCATCATGAACAAGACCCGGACCAGCCGGTACATGCTGGCCGTCCTGCTGACGCTGGCCGCGATCATCCTCGAGATCATGACAGAGATATTCAACGAACTGCCGGGACCGGACTGGCGGATCCCGAACATCATCGCCAACGTCCTCGGATTTTCGATCGGCCCGGTGATCCCGATCGCCATCGCGCTGCTTTTTTACGAAAAGCTGTACAGCCTGATGAAGTATCTGGTGATCCCGCTCGTATTCCAGACCGTGATCTGCATTCTGAGCGCCTGGACGGGCTGGGTCTTTTCCATATCGGCGAACAATGACTACAGCCGGGGGCCGCTTTATATCGTCAACCTCCTGGTTGTCCTGTACAGCTTTTTCATCCTTGTTTATGCCAACCATATCGGTTCCCGGGAGCTGCAGCATGACCAGCGATTCTAT
>CAZDPQ010000129.1:0-6960 GCA_964507305.1 uncultured Oscillospiraceae bacterium | reverse complement strand
TCGAGCGCGTCGTAGATCGCGTAGCTGTAATGGGTGTAGGCTCCCGGGTTGATCACGATCCCGTCGCATCCGGCCATCGCCTCATGGATCCGGTCGACGATCGCGCCCTCGTGGTTGGACTGGAAGCAGTCAAGCCCGAAGCCGCGGGCATTGGCCGTATCGGCGGCGAGCTTCTCCGCGTCGGCAAGCGTGAACGTGCCGTACTGCGCGGGATCGCGCCTGCCGAGCATGTTGAGGTTCGGGCCATTGATCAGCAGGATCCGGAAATGAAGATCCTCGAAGTGCCTGCGCTGCCAGGCCGCCTCTTCCTTCAGGCCGGCAAACGTCACATGCTCCGGGTCGGCCGGGGCCGTCGGGATCTCAACGATCTGCGTTTTCATCGGATCCTCCTTTGAGCCCCGCCGGTTCGGCGCCCAGGCAGCTGTCCAGCAGGACGACCGCGCACGCCGCGTCGACGACGGGCAGCGCGCGCGGGACGATGCACGGGTCGTGCCTCCCGCGGATCGCGAGCGGGACGTTGATGCTGCGGGTCATGTCGATCGAGGACTGGTCCTTGCGGATCGATGCGGTCGGCTTGACGGCGGTCCGGATCAGGATCGGCATGCCGTTCGTGATCCCCCCGAGCAGCCCGCCTGCGTTGTTGCTGCGGAAACAGACAGTCCTGCCTTCGGGTCCTCCGCCCGTTTCGGAGTAAAAAGGTGCGTCGTTGTTTTCCGAACCCCGCATCCGCGACGCTCCGAAACCGGAGCCGAATTCGACGCCCTTGACGGCGGGGATCGAAAAGAGCATCGAGGCAAAGCGGGATTCCATGCCTTCGAACATGGGATCGCCGATGCCGGCCGGATATCCGAGGATCATCGTCTCAATGACGCCGCCGACCGAGTCCCCTTCCTCCGCGGCCTGGCCGATGATCCCGCGCATCCGTTCGCCCTCCTCCGGACTGAGTACGGGAAAATCCATCTCATCCAAACCGGCGAGCGCGTCCAGGCTCTCCGCGTCATAGCGTCTCGGGCAGGCGCTGCCGGCGTACCACCCGGCTTCCCGCGACAGGGTGTCGAAGTCGGTGTCCCGGCAGTCCGCGATGGAATGGATGTGCGAATAGATCCCGCAGCCGTACAGCTCCCGGAGCACCTGCATGCAGACGGCGCCGGCGAACATCAGCGGCGCGGTCAGCCGGCCCGAGAAATGCCCGCCGCCGCGCGGATCGGCCGCCCACGCGTAGCGCAGGGCCGCGGTGAAATCCGAGTGCCCGGGACGGGGGACATACCCGCTCTGCGCGTAATCCCCGGAGCGCTGATTGCCGTTTTCGATGAAGGCGCACAGCGGCGTCCCGGTCGTCCGGCCGTTGAAATAGCCCGACACGACATGCGGAACATCCGTCTCGACCCGGCGGGTCGACCAGACGGCCTCCTTGCCGGGCGCCCTGCGCAGCATCTGGCGGGAGATCTCCTCGAGATCCAAAGCGATGTTCGGCAGGAGACCGTCGATCACGACGCCGATCTTTTCGCCGTGGGATTCGCCGAAAATGCTGATCCTGAGATTTTTACCGAAAATCGATCCCATACACCTCTCCTTTGACCTTGACCAGGTCCCTGAAAAAACCGGGATACGACTTGTCCACGCACCGCCAGCCCCGGATCGTGACCCCCTCCTCCGTCGCCGCCGCGGCGATCGCGGCCGCCATGGCGATCCGGTGGTCCCCGAAACTGTCGGCGCGCCCGCCCTTCAGCCGGGCGGTCCGCCTGTCGATCCCCGTGACAACGATGCCGTCTTCCGTTTCCGCCGCCTGCCCGCCGATCGCCCGGATCAGCGCGGCCGTGCTGGCGATCCGGTCGCTTTCTTTCAGCCTGAGCCGGCCCGCCCGCACGATGCGGGTGACAGCCGGGGTGAAGGCGGCGGCGACGCAGAGGATCGGGACGAGGTCGGGGATCTGGGACGCGTCGATCACGATCGCCCCTTCGCCCGCCGTGTCCGGATCTCCGGAGCCGGCCGCCGCTGCCGTCCGCACGCGGAACCGGCCGAGAAGCTCGCCGATGCGCCGGTCTCCCTGGGCGGAATCGGGCCGCAGTCCCTCGACTGCGATGTCGCTGCCGAGATAGCCGGCTGTCAGCCAGAACGCCGCCTGGGAATAATCGCCTTCGACCGTAAAGTCGATATCGCGGTACTGCTGGCGCCCGGGAACGAGGAACACGCGGCCCTCCCGCTCCACCGTCACGCCGAAATCCTTCAGCACGGCGATCGTCAGGTCGATGTAGCCTTCCGACTCGATCTCCGACGTCACCTCGATCCTCGAATCGCCGCCGAGCAGCGGAAGCGCGAGCAGCAGGCCCGTGATGTACTGCGAACTGACATTGCCCGGCACGCGGAATGTCCCGGGCTCCAGGCGGCCGCGGATCTCCAGCGGCAGATACGTGCCGGTCCCGGACGGAAATCCGAGCCGTACCCCGCGGCTTCCGAGGATCTCCCCGTATTCCGCGAGCGGCCTGCCGGGGAGCCTCCCGGCTCCCGTAAACACGGTCTCGCGGCCCAGAGCGGCCGCCACCGGGATCAGAAAGCGCAGGGTCGATCCCGATTCGCCGCAGAAAATCGTGCGATGCCCCCGCAGAAGGTCCGCCATGGCCTGGCGTGTCACCGCGATGTCGGCGGAAAGGCCGGTCCCGTCTCCCGTATCGATCCGGTCAGCCCGCGCGGCATCCTCCGGAAGGAGATACGCCGCGTCCGTCAGGCCGCCTTCCGCGGCAAACCGCGAAAGCGCCGAACAGATCACGGCCCGGTGCGCGATGCTCTTGGACTGCGGGACGCGCACGGTCCCGCTCAGCCTGCCGGGAGCGACATATAGGTCTGCGGGATCATCCGGCGGCCGGCGGAGGTCAGGCATCACGCGGCACCTCCCCGATCAGTCCGTCCAGCGCGGACAGCTGCAGCGGATACAGGATCCCCTCGCCGATGTCGCGCAGGAACACAAAATAGATCCGATCCGATAAATTTTTCTTATCCGAGCGGATGGCTTCGCGGATCGCGTCCGCGTCCAGGTCCGAGGCGGAAGGCAGCGAAAACCGCTCCAGCAGCGCACGCACGCGCCGGCCCGTGCCGGGCGGCGTGACCCCGAGCTTCTCCCCCATCGCGCAGGCGGCGGCCATGCCGATCGCGACGGCCTGTCCGTGCGTATACCGGCAGAAGCCGGTCGCCTTCTCGAGCGCGTGGCCGACCGTATGGCCGAAGTTGAGAAGCATCCTTTCACCGCGGTCCCTCTCATCGCCGGCGACGACGGCGATCTTGATCCTCACGCACCGCTCGATGGTCACGCCGATGTCCATCGCTCCGGAGGCGATGGCGTCGAACAGCACCGCGTCCCGGATGCAGGCATACTTGATGACCTCGGCCATTCCGTCGTTCATCGTCTCCCGGGGCAGCGTCCCGAGCACCGACGGATCGATGATCACTGCGGACGGCTGGTAAAACGCCCCGACCATATTTTTGCCGAAAGGCATGTCGATCGCCGTCTTGCCCCCGACCGACGAATCGACCTGTGCGAGGAGCGTCGTGGGGATCTGGATCAGGGGAACGCCCCGGAGATAGGTAGCCGCAGCGAAACCCGCGAGATCCCCGATCACGCCCCCGCCGAGCGCGACGATAAGATCGGCCCTTGTCAGAGAAAAGCCGTGGAACGCGTCGTACAGTCCGAGCAGCTGCTGGATGCTCTTGGTCGCTTCGCCGGGCGGAAGGATGCTGTGCCCGGTCCGGAAGCCGTGCTTCGCGAGAGACGCCTCGACCGGCGCCAGATAATGCCGCGCGACATTCCCGTCCGTGACGATGTACGCCCGCCTGCCGCGCGCGAGCGACGCAGCGGCCGCGCCCGCCTGGGCGAGGGATCCGTTCGCGATCTTGATTTCATAACTGCCGCTGTCCGCGGCTGCCAGGATGTCCGGCATCGTCGCCTCCTGCTGCCCTCCGTCCGCCGCCCGCCGTCAGATCTCGCGGCCCACCAGCGCCGCCAGCGGCGCGAGCCTGCCGGTGAGCGCACGGAATGCCTCCGGGGTCAGGGACTGCTGCCCGTCCGACAGGGCGTTCGGCGGGTCGTTGTGCACCTCGATGATCAGGCCATCCGCCCCGGCGGCGACCGCCGCCATGGAAAGCGGCTCGACCAGCCAGGCCATGCCGGCCGCGTGGCTCGGATCGATGAAAACCGGCAGATGGGACATCTTCTTGAGCACGGGGATCGCGCTGATGTCCAGTGTGTTCCGCGTGGCGGTCTCGAACGTCCGGATGCCCCGTTCGCACAGGATGACATTCTGGTTGCCGCTGCTCATGATGTATTCGGCAGACATCAGCAGCTCCTCGATCGTATTGGCGAACCCGCGCTTCAGCAGCACGGGCCTGCGGCTCCTGCCGACTTCCTTGAGCAGTTCGAAATTCTGCATGTTCCGCGTGCCGACCTGGATCAGGTCGACATATTCCTCGAAAAGCTCGATCTGGTTGGGATTCGTGATCTCGGAAACGATCGGGAGCCCGGCCTTTTCGCCGGCCTTCTTCATATACATAAGGCCCTCGGCCTTCAGCCCCTGGAACGAATACGGCGAGGTGCGCGGCTTGAACGCGCCGCCCCGCAGAAGAGCCGCCCCGCTCGCCCGCACCGACTCCGCGACAGCCAGGATCTGGTCCTCGGATTCGATCGAGCAGGGCCCCGCGGCGATGACGATCTTCTTGCCCCCGATGCTGACGGAGGGGCCCACCGCGATCACGGAATTGTCCGGGTGGAACTTCCGGTTGGCGCGCTTGAACGGCTCCTGGACCTTCATGACCTTCTCGATGCGCGCGTCATTGTCGAAGACATGGACATCGATGGCGGAGGTATCGCCCACCAGCCCGACGATGGTCGTCCCGCTTCCGAAAATGGGATTGGCGCTCACGCCGAACTTCGAGATCCACTCGCAGATCTCCAGGGTCTCTTCCTTCGTGATGCCCTGCTTCAAAACAAGAATCATACGCTCACTCCTTGTGCTCCCGGGCTTTCCGCCGCGCGGATGCTCTTTTTATAACCGATAGGGCCGCCGCATGTAAAGCGCTTTCGCCAAAGGGTCAGAAAACATTCATTCCCGGACTCAGAATCCCAGTGCCGAACGGATATCCTCCACGATGTCCGGGATCCCGCCCTCCGCCTCGATGGTGAAGTCGGCCGACGCGTAGTACAGCGGCATCCTCTGCCGGTACAGCTCCTCGACCTTCTGCCGGCTGCGCCCGCCGAGCAGCGGCCGGGTGCCGTCGTCGCCGATCCGCCGGAAGATGGTGTCCGCGGAGGTATGGAGGAAAAAGAGGAACCCGCCGTTCCCGCGGATGATCCCGACATTTTCGGGATCCATGACGGCGCCGCCTCCCGTCGCGACGACCAGGCTGCGCGGCATCTCCATGGCTTTCCGGATGCAGTTTTTCTCCGACTTCCTGAAATGCTCCTCTCCGTCTTCCTTGAAAATCGCGGAAACGGGCTTGGCGTTTTCTTCCACCACCATCAGGTCGATGTCCGCGAACCCGATCCCCAGGGAGCGGGCGAGAGCCTTGCCGACCGTGGTCTTGCCGCTGCCCATGAAGCCTGTCAGGACGATCTTGACCGGGAATTTCTTCAGCAGGCGGCGTCGGAGCATCTGCTCAAGGGTCATGAATGAAAAATCGGAGAAATCATGGTCCGGATTCCATATCTTCTGGGCTGCGGCCGCCTGGTGCAGGAGCATCTCGAGGCCCGACTGCGCCCGGACCCCGAGGGAGCGGGCCGCAAGGACAAGGCGCGACGCCAGCGGATTGTAGACGGCGTCGAACACATACTCCGCCTCGGCGATCACGGCGCGGCTGACGGGGATCCCCCCGCAGTGCGGCCACATGCCGACGGGCGTGGAATTCAGTATGACATCGTACGGTTCGGGCGACGAGCGGTGCGACGGGGAAAGGCCTGCCGACGCCTCGCCGGGCGCGTCCGGATCCGGTTCCCCTCCGGCGGCCGTCTCGACGAACAGCCGCGTCTCCGGGAAATCGCCGGCATACCGGCGGATCAGCTCTTCGGCCTGCTCCGTCCTCCGCGCGTGGATCCCGACGGACAGCGCCCGCTGGGCGAGCGCCTCGCCGAGCATGACCCGGGCCGTCCCGCCCGCGCCGAGCAGCAGGACGCGCCTGCCCTTCAGCGGCATGCAGGAAAGCCGGAACCCGATGGCGTCGGTATTGTATCCCCTGCCGCCGCACACCGTGTTGACCGCCCCGAGCCGGGAAGCGTGCAGGTCCAGGGAATCCAGCTTCGGGATGATCTCCTGCTTGTAAGGGATCGTCACATTGAAGCCGTCCAGATCCTCCAGCAGGCGGGCCGCGGCCGCATCGAAATCGCGGGGATCGGCATCGTATGCCCGGTATTCCCCGTTGATCCCTGCGCTTTCCATGATCTTCCTGTGGATATAGGGGGAAAGCGTGTGCCCGAGGGGATGCCCCAGCAGCCCGAACCGGCGCGTCGGCTCACCGGACAGGACGCCCCGGTCGAGGCGCCTGGCCGCTTTGCCCTGCAGGCGGATGTGGAACCGCCTGCCCAATTTTTTTCTCAGTCCTTTTTTATCCATCCTCTTCACGCTTTGCCGTCACGATGCAGATAGCCTGGATGCCAAGCCCCCGCCCGAAATCCGTAAGGCCCTCGCCCGATGTGGCCGTCACGCCGACCGAACCGGCCGGTAGCCCGGCGATCCGGGCGATGCTTTCGCGCATCGCCGCGATGTGGTCCGCAAGCTTCGGGCGCAGGCACTCGATCGAGACCGAGATGTGGACGAGCTTCGCACTGCCAAGGGTGGCGAGTGCGGCCCTCAGGTATTCGCTGCTGTCGGTGATCCCGCGGCCGAGGCACATCTCGTCTGAGACCGCGCCGAGCACGTTGACGCCGGAAATGCCGGACACCGCGTTGGTGACCGCGTGCAGCACGACATCCGCGTCGCT
>CAZDPQ010000128.1:0-7011 GCA_964507305.1 uncultured Oscillospiraceae bacterium | reverse complement strand
GCGCGAGCCAGGTGTCCGGATTGAATCCTTCGTTGACCTTGACCAGCAGATAGGTGTGGACCAGCCAGCTCACCACGCCGATGATGATCGTAGCCGGCAGGGCCTTCAGGAGTTTGCCTGGAATCTTTTTTGCAATATACTTGAAAAGTTCGGCGGTATTCCGGGGCGCGTCCTGGGCCGCCTGTCCGGGTACGGATCGCGCATGAGCCGCAGCCGTTGCCGTCATCATCTCCGGCGCGGCTTGCTTCACCGGTTGCCCGCATTGGGTGCAGAATTGCATTCCGTCAGAAAGTTCAGAGCCGCATTTTCGACAATACATAACGCTTCCCTCCCATAATTAAAGTGTTCGGATTATTTCGTCATTCGGTACCATACTATAAAAGACTGACTGCCTCGGTGTAAGACAGGGCTTTCATGCCGGTTCTCTTTGAAAGCTCATCCGCATAACGTTCGGTGATCATGACTTGCACTTCTTCGCGGCCATCCGTCCTGTCATAATAGCCGTAGGGCCGCCTGCAGGACTATAAACCCACTTCCCTGCCGCATACACATCCGGCAGTTCTGTTATGACGGAGCTGCCCATTTTGAACATGCTGGCAACTACCGGAATTTTACCTTCAAACGACCACCCCACAATAGAACCCTCTGAACTGCCTGACTTCTCTTGAATGGAGAGAGGTGTCGTAGAAAAACGGAACAATACTTTTTCTTCTATACCTGGATAAATGCTCGAGGCAATCGTCATGATGATGCGCTCTTCCAATCTCTTTTTACATTCGTCATACCAGCCCATGGCCCGTATCCGGCTGGTCAGCTCGTAATCAAAAAGGACGCTGATGATCAATCCGGTTTTCCCATGAGGGGCTGCTTCCGGGTCGCGAAGCACGGGAATGGATATTTCATAGGTATTGTACCGGCAGAATCGATCCAGCCATTCGAAAAGATCCTCCTTCACAAGCTTTTCCCCTTGCTGCAGCAGCTCCTGAAGCTCCAGGGTATGTATGGTTCCGAGGCCTTTGCGGTCCGGTGTGTAGAACAGGTGCCCGCTTGCCTTCTTCTGAAAATATTCAGGCGGCAGATCCACCGCAAGAAAAACCGAAAAAACCGACTCAGCACCCTTATGAGACAGGATCGCCTGCCTTTTTTGCCGGAAAGCAGCCAGAGGCCGTTTCTCCATTCCTTCGTCGCTTATGATGGCGTAAAAGGTCTTCAGGTCTCCTGCCCAGATCATTTTCTGATAAAGGTATTCATTACCCTCCGAATCCTTCAGCCGCTTGTTCTGAGGGTCAATACCGGTTATTTCCGTACGATAACGGATCACCCCTCCGTGTTCTCCGATCGCTTCGACCAGCTTCTGAATGAACGCGCCCATCCCGCCTTTCGGATACAGATAATCATTGTAAAGGGCAAAATAACTGAGGGCAAAAAAGACCGGGGTCCTTTTGAAAAAATGCTGGCCGATCATATCCTTCAGGGATTGATTTTCAGCCAGAGTGCTCAGATATTCCTCGAACGGAGTGTCCATCTTGCTGATGCGGTACATCGTTCTGGCAAATTCATACACCCAGGCAATCAGCGAAGGAAACAGGGTCAGGAAAAATTTCTTTTTTGTAAACAATGGATTATTCACGCCATAGAGGACTTTCATATCCTCAATAATATCATGGATGGATCGGATGATCCGGTCGACCTCGATTTTACTCTCGGGAAACAAATCCTTTAAGAGATCCGCATATAAGGTCAGACTTTCTTCTCCGCTTATTCCGAGCATCCTGTCCTCAATCCCAAGGGTGATCGGATTCGGCAGCATCTCGATATCCAGAGCGAATTCCTTGATCAACGGCTTGACAAGGCCTGCATTGACCAAAGCCCGTGCACCGGCCTCAAAGCGGAAACCATTTCTCTCAAAGGAGCTCATGAGCCCGCCGCAGCTGTCGTTTTTCTCCAGAAGAAGCACCTCTCTGCCCGAATGAGCCAGACTCAGTGCAGCAGTCAGGCCTGCAATGCCGCCGCCTGCAACGATACAATCCTTCTGCATCATAAAGCAATGCCCTCTCTGTTCAAAAAATCCAAAGTATACGTCAATAAGGCTTTCGCTGCTTCCAGATCGAGAGCCGGAGGTGTCATTTCTTCTTTTTTCGTCAGATGAAAAAAAACATCCGTGATTTGCGACAGTTCCGGAGAGGTGCCTAAATAGTAAAGGGCCTCGGCGGAAACATCCGGGGCGGATGACATCTTATTGACGACATTTTTTTTGTACCATTGATACCATCGGCCGTTGTCCTTGCCGGACTCAGTCATTACCATCCCGGGGTGCATCGCATTGATGGTTACGCGAAAGGGTGCCAATTCATCGGAAAGAAGATGCATGGACAGCAGCTGAGCGAGCTTTCCGGCTCCATATGCCTTAATGCCGGCATACCGCCTTCTTTTCCACTGCAGATCCTCAAGATCCAGCCCCCAGGCTGCAAAGCGATAGGCCTCCGAATTGACCAATAGGATCCTTCCCGCTCTGTCCGTCTGATATTTCGGAATAAGCATTTTTGTAATAATCAAGGGGCAAAGATAATGGATCACAAAATTAACTTCGAGGCCGGCAGGGTTTTCCGTGCGGGATTCCAGGTGCACGCCGGCATTATGGATCAGCACATCGATTGGTTTCTCAAGAGACAGCAGATGCCGTCCGGCCCGTTGGATATCCGGTATAAGCATTAAATCCGCAATGAAATAATCGACCGGGACACCGAATTCTCCGGCGATCTCTCTGCGCACGGACTCTGATTTCTCCGGATTTCGATTGACCATCAGGATACGGGCACCCATGGAAGCGTATTTGCGGGCAGCAGAGTATCCGATCCCCGATGTTGCACCGGTTATGACAACCAGTTTGTCCCGGAACGGATCCGGATTGATATCCGGATGCCGTTTCATATTCTTGATCATTTCAGAAATGTTTGACCATTTGTATTCGGCCCAGTACTTTTTAACAGCAGCATTCATAAAGTACCCCGTTCAAGTGCTTCCCAGGTTGTCAATGAGCTTTTCTCCTTTGCATCGGCAGAGGCGATGGGTCGTCTTACTAAACATTGTAATGTATTAGAATATGTGTTTCAATAATAGCATGAAAATATATTCAAAGACAAAAATCATCATGGCAATCTTTTTAAGCATCATGTTGGGAATGATCGGATTTGCCGTTTTCTTTCAAAATGCTTTCGTTGCTCTTTTACAAAATCACGCAGTGCAAAGCCACGCGCGCTTCATACACATTGCGGCTGCCTCCCTGTTCTTTGCAAATGCGGTCGTTGGAATTCTCTGGGAGCGCCGGAGTCTTGCCTCGGGCAGCAAAGAGATCATTATGCACACATACAATACGGTGACATTGCTGGACTCCCTGTTCTCATCGCCCCTGATCATTCTGACTCTGTTAGGCGGACTTTCGCTCAGCTTCATTTCCGGCGGACTGTGGCAGATCGGATGGTTATCCATCAGCTTTCTTCTGTTTTTGCTCTCCGGGATCATCTGGATCGCATCGGACATCCCGACGCAGTACAAGGTAAAGCATCTCATATCCGGGCTTGGTCAGGAGGATCGGTCCCTGCCTGATGAATTAGTCCGTCTTTTGAATCTGCGCTGGCGGATCAGCATCGCCGGCGTTTTGCCCCTGGCCGCGATCCTGGTTCTGATGGTATACAAGCCGGATATCCCGGCCGTGGCCGATTGGTTCCACTAGATGGGATCGGTCATTCCGCAATCATCGGGCTTTTGCTGTCGAATGGATTTTTCCTGGCCGCAAGCGAATAGAGATAAGGGTAATCCTGTTTCAGATACTTCATGTAGCAGATCCATTCCGTTATCAGCAGGCGGTATGCCCGCATCACATCGTGAGTCAAATGGGCCATGTCGCTTTGCGGAAGCCCGTCCAGGCTTTCCCTGCATTCCAGCTCCTGCGAGACATGCAGCACCGCCCAGAGCATTTCCGTGAAGGCATCGTGCTCCAGCAGGTTGGGATTATCGAACATGCGCAGCAAATAGTGTTTGGTGCCATGGAGGAACGCCCTCAGCTCCTGAAGCTGGCCGGCGGTGCATTCCCCCCGGAGTTCCAGGTCTTTTACCGTGTTTGCCGCTTTTTTAAAATCATCGTCATTCCAACCCGGATCCACCCGCAGGAAGCGCTGCAGATCCGCCCGGTTGGTGTTTGAACCGGACATGCGGGAAATCGTATCCGTTCCGATTTCACTGAAATAGGCGCTGATCACGGTGTTCAGCTTCCGGAGCTTTTCCTGCTTCTCCCTTGCGGTCAGCAGTCCGTCCAGAACAAGTGTTACGGCAATCACCTGAAGCGGCACAAAAGCCAGGTCCTGAAGCAGGTAGAACCAGGTATTGCCCGGAGTATGAAAGATCATGATCTGGATGCCGTATATGGCGGCGGAACTGACGATCAGACAAATCCCGATCCACAGGTTTCTATTCATGAGAAAAAAACCATTGCGCAGCGGTTTCCTATTCATGTGAAATCCCCTCGGCTCCTTTCCATAACCGTCATTCGATTTTCATCCCTTGTTCCGATAAACGCGCACAGATATCCCACAATTGTTCTCTCGGCTGGATCTCATAGACAAACGTATTCGCTTTGACTTCACGCATCTTTTCATCATATAGAAATCCATCCAATTTCCGCTCTGTCGCGAGGCTTGAATAAACCTTTGCCATCTCATCCGGAGATATGGAAAATCGGCTCTTGATTTTATACAGAAACTTCAATGCCGCACTTATGTTTTGATATCGGCTCATATCGATCTTGACATTCGTTACACGCACCGCATACACGGAGATGTTTGTATGAAGATACTTTTCTCGAAGGGTCAGACTGTTCATAAGCAACGCAAGCTTGTTCTGGTAATACGTCGAAGCCGGATCATATTTTCTCTGCCCCTGCAAATTACCGAAATCAAGTTTCAGCTTCGGATAAAGCATAAGGCCCTGGGAAGAAATATTGATGATTCGGGCGTCATCGCTGTTTTTCAACATCCCGATAAGACGATTGGTCAATAAAAAAGGAGCCAGTACATTTGTGGCGAATTGAGATTCCATGCCCTCCGCTGTGAGTCTTGCCGTTTTTCTGCTGATATCGAAATCCGCGGCATTGTTGATCAGAACATCCAATGCACCGAAGCGCGATCTGAAATCATCCGTAAATGAAATGATCTCCGACATCAGGGAAAGATCCACCTTCATGGCGTAAACATTATCGTTGTTCGTCATCGTTTTTATCTGGTCACAAACCTTTTCGGCAGCGGAAATATTCCGGCAGGCGAGGATCACCCGCCACCCTTTGACGGCAATTTGCTCTGCCGCGCTTTTCCCGATGCCGGAATTTGCCCCGGTTATGATACAGGTTTTCATCATCATCCCTCCTTACCGGCTGTGCGGCCTCATACGCCCTTTTTGTCAGCATGAACTATTCCAAGGCCCACTTCACCGTTTTCATTGTACCAGTCTTAAAATCCGTTTTCCACCCGTCGTACCCATAGTCCTCGGGAATGCGGATATAGCAGCCGATGGTACCATCCCGCCTGCGGTCGATGATGCCCGATGTATTCTTATTGCCGACATTGCCTTCCGCAACCGTCAGCCGATCGCTGCCGCAGGAAACAACGATGCCGATATGGTCACACCAGGTGCTGCTTTCCGATTTGTCTGCCTGCGGAATGATATTGTTGTAAATGACGATATCGCCACGTTCGGGAAGGAAGCCATCTTTCTCAAAATGGCAGAAACGGTTTTCCATGCCCCATTCGTACCATGCCGCGACACAGGCGAACCGGCAATTCGCTGTGTATTTTGCGGTATGAGGAACGCGGATCGGCAGCGAAAGTCCCGCTTCATGGCAGCAATGGTAAACGAATGCGGCGCACCAGGCATTTTTCAACTCGTCAAATGCGGATTCTTCCGGGAAATAACGGATCAGTTTCCTATATTCCGCATCCGATTTTTCCCCGGCGATCCGCTTCTCCGCGAGTGTTTCCGCGATATCGCCAACGATGAACGGATGAAAGGAAACTCTTTCCATTTCCTGCTGCGCGCGTATTTCGATTGCCGGAGCGGGCAGCGACAGCTCCTGCATGATCCGTTTCAGCCTTTGGCCGTTTACCCATCCGTAAATGGTGTCAAAGGATAATCGCTGAAGAATGTCGCTGTCCTTCAATAATTCATCATATTCGTCATGAACGATATCTTTATTGGCATGATGAAAAATCGCGGATTGAATGATCGTTTGTTCTTCATCGGAAAAGAGACCGATCAGGCCGTTCTTGAACGCGACCCGCACCATTTCCGCGCCGTTCTGAGAATGCCAGGCCATAATGCCTGTTTTATAGAAATACACATCATGCAGCAACCCGATCATTGCTGCCAATTCCATGTTCAGTCCGCGTTTTGCCGCTAAAAGAGCGCAGCAGTGCGAAACGCCGTAGGAATGGACATATGCGGCGCGTTTTTCACTATCATCCTCGATATGGTCAAAAACACCATCGACATATCCCCTGACACGCCCGATCCTATCCATCCCGCATCACTCCTTTGCCGGCAATAAATATCATAATAATTCCTGCAGTCTTGGGTCCCATGAATGGATTTCGAAAGCTTTTTCATGGGAGCCGGTAACGATTACTTTAAACACACGAGATTACGTAAGATCATTAATATCGACTCATATGAGATATCTTGGGCGTATGCAAATTTACCTTGATATTTTGTCCACAACAGCTTCAAGTCATCACTGCCCGACAGACGGTCAATGATGTTTTCAGGGTTTGATATTTGCGATGCACTGCCGCGATGATCCGCAGTCGCTGCAAGGGCTTCCAGGAAAAGTGCTTTATCGATTTTCTGTGTCGTCCCTAAGATGAAAATATCATAATAGTCTCTGGGGCGTGTATTGAAAACACCGCGGCCTAATATGGTTTCTGCTTTTTCAGCCAATACGGTTTCGATATTATATCCCCAGAT
>CAZDPQ010000127.1:0-7098 GCA_964507305.1 uncultured Oscillospiraceae bacterium | reverse complement strand
ATTTCAGCTTTCCCAGAATTAAAGAAGGCATACTACGAAGAAACTTGCTGGCAAGAAGAGGATGACACTGGCTCTCATGTTGTATATGGTGATATATTTAGTCCTTGGATACTAGAAATGTTTCAAGAAAATAATGAAAAAATGCTTTCCCGAATATTCAATTTTATTGAGTCATCATTAAGCTTAAATGATGGGTATGTTGAAGAAGTATTATTGCTTAGCGTTCTGGAAAGACTATATTATGAAAATCATAATAGATGGGAATTGTTTAAATATATGCAGCAAAGAACAAAAGTTTTATTTAATAATATAAACAGTAACAATAAATAGTAGAGAATATTACCCTTAAAAATCCGAACAAGAGGGGTGTGTAAGATATTTTGTGCTAGTGACCTTTCCATGGGTGTGTAAGATATTTTCTGGGTGCGTGTGGGGCCGGAGCCAACGAACAGACCCTGGTCACGAAGGTAGTGTCAAGGGGTTTTCGCACTTTCATTTCTCGCCTGGCAGCTGATCGTCAGCCAGCCGTTAGATCATTGGCCACCTCCTCGCTCAAATCCAGCGTTTCCAGATGATTCATGTTCAGATACAGCTTGCTTCCCCAAAGGGAATCTTCCATATAGCGCAGTCTGGCACAAACCAGCATCAGGGCCGAGTTCGAATCCGGGAAAGCACCGACCACCCGGGTTCGTCGCCGGATCTCGCGGTTGAGACGTTCGATGGCGTTATTGCTGCGGATCTTCAGCCAATGCTCTCTCGGAAACATCATGTATTCCAGCGTTTCGCCGACAGACTCCTCCACCTTCTTCGCCGCTTCCTTCAGCTTCATTTCCCGCAGTTTCTGAGCCACGGCTTCGGCTTTTTCCCTGGCCGCATCCCGATCTTCCTGCGCATGGATCGCCTTGAGCATGGCCGCTACTTCCTTGACCTTGCCGCGAGGCACAACAGTGAATACATTGCGATAAAAATGGACCGTGCAGCGCTGGTACCCGGCCTGCGGAAAGACTGTGTTGATGGCATTCAGAATGCCCAGGCATCTGTCGCCGATGAACAGGCGGGTTCCTGTCAAGCCCCGTTCCTTCAGACTCGCCAGGAAGTTCATCCAGCTTTCACTGTCCTCTTTCATCCCGTCGGCAGCGCCGATCACCTCACGCTGTCCCTCTTCGTTGACGGCCATTGCTACCAGCACCGAGACATTTTCGTAGCTGCCGCCCCAATTCCGCTTCAGGTAGATCCCGTCCAGGTAGACATAAGGATAACGAACCAGAAGCCTGCGCTGACGCCATTCTTCGATCTTTGCATAAACCTTCTGATTGAGTTGGCTGACCGTTCCGGCACTGACCTTGGCACCCCAGAGCGCTTCCGTGATGTCTTCCACCCGGCGTACGGAGACTCCTGCCAGATACATTTCTACCAGCGCTTCCTCGACACTGATCTCGCGTTTCTGGTAGCGCTGGATGATGGCCGTTTCGAAGGGCAGGGTCCGCAGCTTTGGCATTTTCAGTTCAACCTCTCCGGCTTTCGTTAAAAGCTTTCGCTTGTAATGCCCTGCACGCGTATCCTGTCGGCCTTCCGCTCGCTCGTAGCGTGTGGCGTTTGTCAGCCGGTCCGCCTCGGCATCCAGCAGGGCATTCAATGTATCTTCCACACTCTTTCGTACCAGTTGCCCCAGTTCCTGCTTTATTGCTCCCTCGTTTAGTTGTATAATCTTCTCAGACATGGTTGTTCTCCTTCTCTTGATAAAAAGTTTTTGTCGTTATTAACATTTTACCAAGCGAGAACTTCCGTGTCTTTTATTTTTTCAAAGTGCGAAATTTAGTATACGTTATCTCCCCCGGTGGTCCGCAGTTCCCCGGTAGTTCCCTCGGCAGGCAGGCTTTTTTTGACATTCGCGCTTTCGCGTGATAACATTTTACATCATAGATCCAGCGAAACGGCCGCGGGCCGGCAGGCGGAGGATACGTTCCATGGCGATTTACTGGGATGAGAAGATCGAGACGATGCCCCGGGAGGAGCTTCGCAGGCTCCAGGGCGAACGGCTTCACGACGCGGTCGGCCGTGTCTGGCACAATGTGGAGTATTACGCGCGGAAGATGAAGGAAAAGGGCGTCACGCCCGATGACATCCGCACGATCGACGACCTGCCGAAGCTTCCGTTCACTCTCAAGAACGACCTGCGCGAGAATTACCCGTTCGGGACCTTTGCCGTGCCGATGGACAATGTCGTGCGGATCCATGCTTCGTCGGGAACGACCGGCAAGCAGACGGTTGTCGGCTATACGGAGAAAGACATCTCGATCTGGACAGAATGCGTTGCCCGGTGCCTGTACAACGCAGGAGTGACGAAAAAGGACATGATCCACGTCGCCTACGGATACGGGCTTTTCACCGGAGGCCTCGGCCTTCACTACGGCGCCGAGCGCATCGGCGCGGCGACGATCCCCGTCTCGGGCGGCAATACGAAGCGCCAGATCGAGCTGCTCGTCGATTTCCAGCCCACCGTCCTGGCCTGCACGCCGTCCTATGCGCTGTTCCTCGCCGACGAGATGACGGCGATGGGCGTCACGAAGGACATGCTGAATCTCCGTGTCGGGATTTTCGGCGCGGAGCCCTGGTCCGAGGAGATGCGGCACCAGATCGAGGAGCGGCTCGGGATCAAGGCCTACGACATCTACGGTTTATCGGAGATCACGGGCCCCGGTGTTTCGATGAACTGCGAGTTCAACTGCGGGCTCCATGTCCAGGAGGACCATTTCGTGCCGGAGATCATCGACCCGCAGACCGGCGAGGTGCTGCCGGAGGGAAGCCTCGGCGAACTGGTCTTCACCTGCATCACCAAGGAAGCGTTCCCTCTCATGCGTTACCGCACCCGGGACCTCACGCGCCTGTACCATGACCGCTGCGCGTGCGGCAGGACCCTGGTACGCATGGACAAGGTCATGGGCCGCTCGGACGACATGCTGATCATCCGCGGCGTCAATGTGTTCCCGTCGCAGATCGAGTCGGTCCTCCTCGGGTTTGACACGGTGGAGCCGCATTATATGATCTATATCGACCGCGTCAACAACCTCGACAGCATGGAGATCCATGTTGAGATGACCGCCGCGCTGTTCTCCGACTCGGTCAAGGATCTGGAGAAGATCGAGCACAGGCTCAGCAGTGAGATCCAGTCTGCGATCGGCATCAGCGCCAGGATCCGGCTGGTCGAGCCGCGGTCTGTGCCGAGGAGCGAGGGGAAGGCCAAAAGGGTCGTCGACCGCCGGAAGATTTTCTAGAAAAGAGCCGGTTCAGCCCGGATCGATCCGGATGATGTAAAGACTCGCGTTGGAATACACGATCTCGCCGAGGGACTTCAGCCCTTCTTCGTTGATCGCCCCGAATTTTTCGCGTTCGAGCTGTCCCACCGCGATATAGTCGACTTCGTATTTGCGGATGAGCGCTCCGGCCTGCTGCGCGTCCTTGTACTCATAGATCGTCTGGACATCCTTTTGACGCGGCCGCACGACCTGGCTGAAACCGTCCGTAACGGTCCTGCTCGTACGCCACAGCCACTCGTGCGTCTGCCATCCCATGATCGTCCGAAGCCCCGTGTACGCCGTGAGCTGGCATGAATCGGTGTAGCTGTCGCCGTACGCCTCGAGCAGGACCGGCTGCCCCTGGATGTTTTCATTGATCCAGTCGATGGCTGCCAGCCGGTCGGCGTCGGATAGCCCTTCGACGCCGTTCAGTCCCTGATACCGTTCGCGTTTCAATTCGCCGATCCACTGGCCGGTCGCGACGGTGGGGTAGTAGGCCGGGATGGTGAGCATCAGGATCATGAGGATCGACACATAGGACCAGCGCAGGTCGACTTTGGATGAATTGCCCTTCGTCAGGGCGATGCGCGCCACGCAGTATCCGATCACGAGTGAGAGCATGACGAACGCCTGGTAGGTGAATTTGAACATGGTATTCGCGCGCTTGTAGTCGCCGCTGTAGATATCGACGACATACAGGAATTCCGGCATCAGGACGAACAGCGCACCACAGATGAAAAGCCCCGCCGCAAACAGGTCCGTCGGGTCCATGCCGGCCAGGAACCTGCCGACCCTCCCCCGCACCAGGACCGCGCGTCCCGGGATGTCATTCTTTTCGGAAAAACGCCGGCGGATGAGATAGATCACGAACAGGAGCCCGATGGCAAGGTGCGCGGACCAGAGGATGAACAACTGGAACAGCGGGGTGTGGTTCAGCGCAAGGGCGATGGACTTCGAGATCGGCTCGAAATTCAAATTGAACGGCAGGATCAGCAGATGGCTGAGGAAAAACAGCAGCGCGATCTGCGCGCCGGCCAGCGTGAATGCATCGCAGGACAGCAGCAGCAGGGCGAAGCAAAGCACGGCCGAAACGGCGAATCCCGCCACGGCGGCTGCCGGAGAGGTGATCAGGAGGAAAGGCACCATGATGGCAGCCATCTGGAAAAGGAAAACCGGCAGCGTTTCCCAGGAGCCGAGCCGGCCGACGCCCCTGAGATTGACGATCAGCAGGGCCATGGCGGTCACGACGATGTAGATCGCGAAATCCCAGAAATTGCACATCATGAATATGCCCAGAAGAAGCGCCGTGATGAGGAACACCGGGTCGGATACGGTCGAAAGCATGGCGCGGGCCGAGACGCGCAGTTCCCTGAGGAACCAGCCCCGGTCTTCCGTGACGGTCAGGAGCTGCTCGGTCCGTCGGAACGACGCGCCGATGCGGGCCATCGGGGCTGACCGGACGAAGACTGCCAGCAGGGCGATCAGCAGGAGGACGAAGGCAAGGTTGATCAGGTGCGCGTGAAGGTCCGCTACCAGGAACGAGTAGTAGGGGAATTCGTGGATCGTCTTGTCATGGGTCGCGGGGTTGTACCCGATGTACCGGGTGGAATTGGCAAACCAGAAGGAGTCGATCACGATCCCGCCGGAATCGGCTTTGCCGGCGAGGTCGGCCGGAGAGGGAAGCCACCGGGCCAGCAGCCCCTTGTCATTGAGGAATTTCAGCAGCTTGTACCCCGGTGCGTACACGACCTGCTGCCGGGATGAACTGTAGAAAGAACCGTAGAAGAACGAGTGGGAGTTGCCGCCGATCGCAACGAAAAAAGCGCCGACGGCACCGCCGATCGCGGGCGCAGCCCGGAAAAGCCGCACGCCCCGGCCCGCCGCGGACTCCAGGAGCATGTAGCAGAGGGCGAAAGACAGGGAAATCGTCAGGGCGAAGGTCGCTCCCATCGACAGATTGTAGGTGACGTCCGGATGCAGCCCCGACAGCTTGGTCAGGAAGGTGTAGATATACTGACCGAAATAATAGTAATTGATGCTGCCTTCGGAAAACCACATGTCGCGTGCGGGCAGGAAGTCCGTCCGCATCATGCTCATCATGAACCCGTAGTCCATCGGCTTCTCAAGGCTGTCCAGGAGGGGCTTGAGGCCTCTCACGAACGACCAGAACAGCAGCCCGCCTGCGAAAATCGTCTCCTCGACGGCCATCATCCGGACCGAACGCGGACTGGCCAGTGTGTCGGCGAAAGCGCGGCGTGTCTTGCGGAGACCGAGGAACAGCGCGAAGAACAGCGCGAAGACGGCCAGGATCACGGCAAAGCGGAACGGCGCGATGCGGAGGTACGACAGGGTCCAGACGGTAAATCCGGCGATGGCGAGGGCCAGGGGCTTCGCAAAAGCATAGCCCCGGTCTGTGTTCTCCCGGAAGATCAGGGAGGCGAGGGGCAGAAAAGCCAGGGAAGTAAAGAAAAACGTCAGATACCAGAGGATGAAAACGGGAGCGTCGCCCTTGAGAAAATAGAAGGAGAGGCTGACGGCGGCTGCCGGGAAAATCCACATCAGCCAGGAGAGCAGGCTTTCGGTACGGGGCTTTCCGTCCGTGCCCGGAAGGGCGGGGGATCGTCGGGTCGATGGTTCCATCTGCATACCTTCCTTTTCTTCGCCGGGAGAGGCGGGCCGTCCCGGGGTCAGATATCCTGCGAAAGATACCGCGCGATCCCGCGAGCAGTCTCCTCGCCCAGGCGGATCGCGTAGTTCATGCCCCGGTCCTCCGGATAGATCTGGGCCATGCCCGCGAGGAACAGCCCCTTCTGCGGCGTCTCCGCCGCCGGCATATCATCCGGGTAGTTCTTCCCGATCACGGGCTGCGCGTGGCGTGTCCGGGTCAGGCGCCAGTCCCGGACATCGCTGACTGAAAAGTCGGGATACATCTCGGACAGCCCCTTGCAGAAGAGCTTGTATATGTCGCTGTCCGACTGGGTCCACAGCGGTTCGGCGATGTCGAGATAGCGCGAAAGGTAGACGATGTGCCCGCCGTACTTGCGCAGGGATGTCAGATTGGTGTGCTCGACCACGACCACGAAGGGGAGGTCGTCGCAGACGGTCGTCCAGTAATAGGGGGAAAGGCTCCTGCGAAGCCGCATGACCATGCACAGGTCGCCCTTGTATTTGACTCCCGAGGCCTTGCGCACATACTCTGCGGGAAGATGGAGATCGCCCGTCATGGACACGAAACGTGACGCGGAGACCGTCGCGGCGATGCTGTCGGCCTCGATCTCGATCGACGAGCAGTCGTCCAGCATGCACGCGATGTGGAACTTCACGGGACCGGGCTTCCGGGATTTCGTGATCCCGAACACCGTATAGCCGTACCGGATCTCTCCGCCATTGGCGAGGATCCCTTTCGTCAAAGCGTCGACAAGCCCCCGGAAGCTGCCGTCCATATACCCGAGCATCTCGCTGCCGGCGGACTTGTTCCTCGAATTGCCGCGGAGCTTGAACTTGTTCCAGATCCAGACGGCGGAAACCCTGGAGGCATCATTGTCGAACTTGGACCGCAGGAGGGGCTTCCACAGGGTATCGTAGGCTTTGCGTCCGCTGTTGCGGATCAGCCACTCCTGCGCGGTGATCTTCTCGAGACCGGCGATGTCATCGATCCTGCGCGCCCGGAGGACGGCCAGGCCGGTGCGGATGCGCTCCACGAAAGGGATCGCGCCGAACCGGGCCAGATCTAGCGGCGTGGTGAACGGGTACAGCCTGTTATTCACATAAAGTGCGTCATGAGGCTCGAGCCACCGGATGC
>CAZDPQ010000126.1:0-7130 GCA_964507305.1 uncultured Oscillospiraceae bacterium | reverse complement strand
CCCTTAGGGACCTGGGGGCGCAGTCCTTCGGCAACGATATTCTGGCTTCGCTTCCTTGATAGTAGAAGTTGCTGTAAAAAGAACCATGGTTGTTCCATTCTTGGGAAAAATATTTCGTCGCCGATAGATAATAGGTAAAAAACGCGATATCGCCCCTTCGCCGTCCTCCATATCGTAACTCGTCATCGAAGGGAGTAACTCATGCGATACAGCGGTTTTCTTTTTCGTTAGCTTGAGGCCCTTTTAAATAGTATGCTGATATCCTTGCCGATCTTCAGATAACTGACGATAACTACAAGGAACTCGAGCCTTCCAAGAAACATCGCGAAAATCTCCGCCCATAAAACAACATTGGGCATAGTGGCTGTTGTTACCCCGACAGAAAGGCCGACGGTTCCCAGCGCGGAAGCGAATTCGAACAAGGCATCGTTCAAGTTATAGCCGTAGGAACAAAGAATCATGACACCCAGTCCCAAAGTGGCTAAATAAAGAAAGACAAAAACCGCCACCTGCCGAAGCTTAGAATCATCCCAAAACACCCGTCTATTCCCTTCCCATAGCGCGTGTTCCTGGACCGCCGCCTTAGGCATAAAGTAGCGTTTGACCTCCCAAGCCAGCGATTTCAATAGGAGGTAAACACGGAACTGCTTGATTCCACCGGCTGTTGAACAGGTGCCGCCGCCGATTAGCATTAAGCTTATCAAAATTATCATTCCAAAAGAATCCCAGTTGCTGTAGCTGACCGTCGAGAACCCTGTGGTTGTCAACGCCGATACGGTTTCGAAAATCGATACACGAATCGCCTTACCAATGTGAGGGTAGAGGGTTTTCCCTGTAACTATAAATACAAGCGCGGCGGATAATGGAATAAGGATGGATTGTAGGCGAACTTCGCCGTTTTTAAAGACAAAGTTAAATTTACCGCGCCATAGAAGCCACGCGGTTACAAAACTTAAATTCCCTAATATCATGAGCGGTATTGTAATCCCTTCGATAAATATCGAGTCCCAATATCCGATACTCTCCGCTTTCGTGGAAAAACCACCTGTGGAAACGGCCGCAAAAGCATGATTTACAGCGTCGAATAACGACATTCCCGCGAGTGAATACGCAAGCGTACCGACAATTGCGTACGCAGAATAAATGATCAAAACCAGACGGGCCGATTGCCTGACCTGCGGCACGAGCTGGTCGCTTCTGCCTTCGGCCGCGGATATACCGATCCCCGCAGGAGCGACAATCGCGGACATCATAATTATGGCCAAGCCGGCTCCACCCGCTAACTGCATTACGCTACGCCAGAGCAAAATCATTGGGCCAGCGGCGCTAACATCCACGACGGATAATCCCGTTGTCGTCCAGCCACTCATGGATTCAAAAAGAGCTCTGGAAAACGGTAGCCCGAGAATGGAAGCGAAAGGCCAAGCGGAGAAGAAAATAACCGTAAGCCAGCTAATGAGAATGATAATCCCGCCCTCTTGTACCGTTAAGGTTGTTTTCGATTTCGACTTAAATAGTCTCCATAAAATTCCTCCCGGAATGGCAAGGAATGCAGCGGGAAGGCAAAAAGAAAGAATATTCACCGACTCTTCTGGGTTCGTTATAAGAACGAATAACGGGGTTAACATAATCCCGCTGGATAAAAAGAGGATTACACCTATAGAGGAAAGTATGGCGGCGTATCGCGTTTTTAGATATTCTTTTTCCCGCAAACCCATCGCTCCTCGTTAATATTTTCATTCTCCGATCAAGGCTTTTAGGACGGGACCGTGATTTTCCGGCAACGTGATCAGCACTACATGGTCTCCTGCCCGGAGGTCGCTTCCTCCCCGGGGGATTAGCGCTTTATTGTCGCGAATAATGACCGCGATAAGGGCGTTTTCTGGAAGATCGATATCCTTGAGCAATTTCCCTGCCGTCAGAAAATCGGCTCCCAATACAAGCTCGGTGACGTTTACTTTGCCTCCTCCGATCGGAAGCAAATTAAGAATTTCTTCTAGCGATGCTTTTTGTTCGATCAAGCTGCTCACGATTTGTGTCGTGGAAAACGATGAAACACCCAGTTTCTCGAATACCTCGGTATTGTCAGGATCATTGGCAAGGGCGATGACTTTCGGCACACCGAATTGGAGCGAGGCTAGTTGGCAAATAACCAAATTATCCTGATCGTTTGGAGTGATTGCCAAGACGACGTCGGCTCCCATCGCGCCAGCTTCCTTGAGAATTTCCGCATCGCTTCCATCTCCACAGACAACCATGGTAGTGAGCTGACGACTCAATTGAACGCATTCTTCATTATTCCGATTTATGATAATTACGTGATATCCTTTCGCTGCAAATTTTCGACAGAGAAAGAACAGGGCATTTCCCCCCCCTACGATTATCACTTTCATAACGCCACACCATTATTGGGTTTCTTGCCATTGGCGATAGTCTCCAAGAATATTTCCGCGGCCACCGAGGTCGGGCAAATAGTATCGACCTGCAGTTGGTCGTAAATTTCTTCCCTTTTGGGATCGAAAACTCGGGCCAGTACGTGAGGAACTGAGAATATTTTCTTGGCGACCTGCGCCACCATTAAATTGACGTTGTCATCATGCGTCGTAGCGATCAGCACATCTGCGTTTTTCAGCTTGGCCTGTTTTAGCACAGCCATGTGCGTGGCGTCGCCATTGATTCGAAATCCGCTGAAGTCAGGAGTTAAATCGCTAAAGGTTGCTTCATCCTTATCGATCACGACGACTAAATTCCCTTCCTTGCTAAGGTGGTTCGCAAGATGGCAACCCAGCCGACCGCAGCCAACCACTACAATATACCGGTTATTTTGAGTCCTGCCGTCCACGTGATCCTTCTTTGCCCTGATTCTGCCCGTTCTTGTCCTGCCCCAGATCTATCGTGTCGAACTTATCCCAGGACGTGGTCCTGCTTAGATTCACCCGCGCAGATTTATACGTCGGGTCGATCTCCAATGCGGCTCGATAAAATTTCTGGGCTTCCAGACGTTCATCCATAATTTCGAAAAGCGCCCCGAGAAGGTTGTACGCCTCCGGCTGGGTCGGGTTTGCGGCAATCGCTTTTCCGGCCGCCTCGCGCGCGGCGACAAATTTGCGGTCGGAAATGTGGCGCTTGACGAGTTCTATGAGGGAAGGATAATCAACTATTTTCCCCTCATCCAATTCTTCTCGCCTTAAGACACGGCTCGCGAGATCACGGATCTCATCAAGGCTGAAAGGTTTTTGAATAAAATCAACCGCGCCTAACTTCATCGCCTCGACCGCCGATTCGATAGTTCCATGTGCGGTAATGATAACAACCCTAATTTTGGGCCATTCCTGTTTTATCCTGCGCAAAACCTGCATCCCGTCGATACCGGTCATTTTCAAGTCTAAAAACACCATTCCAAATTTTTCGTCCTGCAGTTTTTGCAGAGCCTCTTCTCCGTTGACCGCTGTTTTGATTGGAATTTCAAGCGGTTCCAGCGACTTGGAAAGTGTGAGGCGTATATTTTTTTCATCATCGACGATTAATATGGATGATTTTTTCATTCGATCCTCCTAAACTTTTATTGGCAGAGTAAAGATGAAGGTGCTTCCCCCTCCCTCGGGGGACTCTACCCAAATCGCTCCGCCATGGGCTCGTATGATTTCTTTGCAAATGGCGAGGCCAAGCCCTGTACCTCCCGTTTTCCGGCCTTTTACCTGAACGAATTTCTGGAAAATTTTCGATTGATACTCTAGAGGAATCCCCGGTCCGTCGTCCTGGACGGATATATGAACGTTTGGCCCAAATCTATAAGCCATAAGATGAATATGGCCACCATTGCCGACATACCGCAGCGCATTGGAAACCAGGTTAGTCAGTACCCATGTTATCTTGTTTTCATCCACTCGAACGGAAGGGAGTTTATCGGGGATTTCTGTTTTCAGTTCAATTTGTTTTATATCAAGCTGGCTTTTGAATAAAGTGCGAACATGGTCGAAAAGGGTAACGATATGAATATTGTCGTATTCCATCTCGATTCGGCCCGCTTCGATTTTGGAGAGGTCCAACAAATCGTTTATCAATGCTTTCATTCTGTGGACCTCTTCGTGGGCGGCTTTGAGGAGTTCCTGATCTTTTCCCTCAAGCGCCGGGGAAGCGTGCTCGAGCAAAAGATCAATACTCATTCCGATGCTGGTAAGGGGTGTCCGCAACTCATGTGATGCCGCCAAGACGAACTCGCTTTTTAGTTGTTCAACTTCTTTCAACCGAGTGACGTTCCGAAGCAGAAGCACGATCCCGGAAAGCCTGAGATCCCTGCCGCGGACCGCGGTAATCGAAAAAAGATAATGCCTTCTCTGTTTGCCGGCGATAAGTGCAAAAATTCGTTGTTCGTCCGGGATAGTTGGACTGACTCCATTCTCTACGGTTTCATATACTAATTTGCATACTCTAGAATCGAGGATGATATCGGAACAGCGCAATGAAGTCGTTTCGGAGAGCATTATCCCGAATATTTCGCGGGCGGCAGGGTTAATACTAGTTGCCTTTAGATCGGTATCGAAAACTATCAGCCCGTCTTCAATACTGGAGAGTATGGCCTCCCCTTTGTTTTTTTCCGATACTATCTGATCGATATTCATTATATGATACCGGAGCAGTTTTGCCGCCATTTCGTTAAATTCTTGTGCCAACCGGCCAAACTCGTCGCCTGTCTCGACCGGTACCTGTATCGCGTAGTCACCTGCGGAGATCTTTTTCGATGCCTCCATAAAACTTCTGATCGGGCGCAATAGCCTTTCCACAAGAAAAAGACTGAAAATAAGCGCTACGATCAACGCCGAGCCTGCCGCAAAGGAGGTTGACCAAATAGCTCGTTTTGCTACGATCCTCGCCTTTGCGCTGGCGACGTACATTGTCCCCTCATTAAGTTGGCGTAGGCTGACACATTCGCTTTGTACCTTTGCAAAAAGAGGGTAGATGGTTTTATCGTACGAAGCGAACGAGAAAGGCTGCGCATCGCTGTATTGTGAGTCGGCCCATTCAAAAAAAAATCTCCGATAAGCCATGTAATCCGTTTCAATGGCCTTAACAAGATCCGCTTCGCCTTCTATGGTGATGTTGTCCTTGGCCCGGGTTAACCACTCAAAAAAAATGGCTTCGCTTTCCCTGAACAAATCAGCGCCTTTTCCCGGCTCTCCGAGGTAAATAAGAAGAATCCCGTTATCTTGGCGTTGTAGCGCATTCACCATGTTCTCAGCCGCGCGAATGCTTCTATAATTCTCGCTGAGAATTGCTTCCGACGCGTTGCCCAGCGAAACAAGGTTGACGACCGACCAGGCAATCACCAGCCCCATGAGGATAAAGACAATTCCATAGCCGACCAAAATTTTCTTTTTCAGTGTCATATCGATCATCCTTTACATAGGACAATATATTCAGGACAATGCTTCCACTATATACAGCAAGCCGCGTGCCAAAAATACTATCGGTTTCCAGGGTGATATTGGGGCTTTTTGGGGGACCAGCGTTGAAATTTGAACGAAAAGAGGATTAGAGCCTTGCAATCTGCATGATCAGGGACGCGATACCACACTTATATTCCGTAGGTTTTTCTCCTGCGCCATAATGTGGCCAGATCTATTCCTAGAACGTTAGCCGCTTCCTGAAACGATGCGGTGGAAGCTAAAATCTTCCTGATATGCAACTCTTCTAGGTTGGCCAGGGGAATCATATCGCCGATCGCGGGAACGCTGAAAGCCGGTCTCTTGTTCCCAGGTAGATCATTGACGTCGATTGTTTCGTCGTTTCCAAGAATCACCGCTCGTTCAATAGTGTTTCGCAATTCTCTCACATTGCCCGGCCAGGCGTGCGCGAGAAGCAGTTCTTCCGCTTGATGTGTGAATCCCGATCGATGTTTATGATTGGTCCTGCAGAAATAGGCGAGGAAATCATTCGCCATAGGTATGATATCTTCCTTTCGATCTCGAAGAGGTGGAACAGTTAGGGTTATTACATTGAGCCTATAAAACAAATCTTCCCTGAACAAGCCTTCGGATACTTTTCGTTCAAGATCGGTGTTCGTGGCCGCGATAATTCGCACATCGGCCTTGCGTGATACTAAGTCTCCAAGCCGCTCGTATTCTTTGTCCTGGATAAATCGAAGAAGTTTTGCCTGCACCGGAAGCGTTATTTCTCCGATTTCGTCTAGGAACAAGGTGCCCCCCTCGCAGGTGGCGATTCTCCCAGGATTATCCCGTATGGCACCGGTGAAAGCCCCTTTGACATGCCCGAATAACTCGCTTTCGAGCAGTTCTGACGGCAGGGTTGGGCAAGAGACGACCGCCAAAGGTTCTCTTGATCGCGGACTCCAATAATGGATCGCCCTGGCGAATAACGATTTCCCTGTTCCGTTTTCCCCCTGCAGTAAAACGATCGCTTCAGACGCCGCGGCTTTTTTCGCCGTCTCAAGTATTCGTTGCATTTGCGGATTTCTGCTTTGGAATCGGTCCTCCGGTTTTATGTACCGCATATCCACTTTGAGGGCGGCTATTTCGGTTTCCAGGGCGCGAACCTTCCCAATATTCCTGGCAATAAGCCTTACCTGATCTGGAGTGAAGGGTTTGGCGATATAATCGGTGGCTCCTTTTTTAATCGCTTCCACCGCGGTTTCTATTGATGCGTAAGCTGTTATGACGACTATTTTCATCCATGGCGAATCAGTTAGTAAGGCCGGGATCAGCTCCATGCCGTCTTCTTCCCTAAGTTTTAGGTCCAAAAAAGCCATATCAAACGATCGACTTTTGGCTTCTTCGATAGCATCTGTGGGATTGCTTACCGCAATCACCGTATGCCCTTCCTCAGCCAAACAATAGGTAATCGTTTTACGGATATTGGCCTCATCGTCGACAACTAATATATGCAGCATTACTGGTAGTTCTCCTTGGGCTCAACCGAAGAGCAATTCGCTCTTTTTATTCCCAATCAGTGTAGTCATAGTCATTGTCCGCTGCAATATTCATTACTCCTTACGGAACACGCTCCGCTCTATCAAACAAATTGATCGTCCGGAGCAGCTTATAGTTTGAAGGTAATACCACCCCCGATCATCAGTCCGGAATAGCTTCGATTGCCGAAAAGATCCGTTATCG
>CAZDPQ010000125.1:0-7210 GCA_964507305.1 uncultured Oscillospiraceae bacterium | reverse complement strand
AGACCTTGATCGGATGCAGATAGGCCGAGCCTCCGTCTGAATGGATGTCGAGCAGGAGCTGGGTTGTCCCCTGGATCCTGGCGATCGTCGCGTAATCGTGGTGGCCGCGCAGGATGGGAAAATAGGCGACCGTATCGAGATCGAACAGGTAGGGGCAGGTCACGCTGAAAAAATTGCCCATCATCAGGTCGGTCGCCCAGGCGGTCTGAAGGTCCGACAGGCAGTCGAATACATAAAACGCCCCACGGCCTTCGCGCCCGATGATCCCGTGCAGCTCCACCGTGAAAGCCTCGAACCCCGCGGAAGCGTCCAGTGAATAGACCCGCAGACCTTCCCGCGGTCCGAGGATCGGCTCATGCTCGGCGAACCGGATATAGCAGACTTCCCGCCCGTCCGCAATGGCCTGGCCGGCGAACGCGGCGGCCATCCGCCTGAAATCCTCAAGGCTGCCGACCTGGATGACCACATTGTCCCCAAGCCGGATATTGTCGAGGATCGAATCCAGGCTGGCGATCCCCGAGCGGATCCGTTCGAAAGCCATGGCGGGCCTCCTTCCCGTCGAGGGTGCATGATGACCTCCGACATAGCATCATAGTATCATAACGGAGCGCATCGCGGTTCCTTTATACGGTATTTATACATGATGAAAGGAACTGATACCGGATTAACAGGGGAATTGCTACACTTGCAAAGAGGAGGCTGAGAAGAATATGAATGTTTTGATCGTCGGAAATGATCTGCGGACCCTTTTCCTCGTAAATTCCATGCTTCAGAGCGGCCATGCGGTCACTCTGATCAGCAGCTGCAGGCCGTTGTGCGAGCAGGCAGCCGACCTGACCGACCTGCCTGCGGTCTGCGGGGACGCAGGACGGCCGGAAATCCTTGCTTCCGCAGGCGCCGGACACTGTGATATCCTGATCTGCATGCTTGAAAGAGACCCGGACAATCTGGTGGTCTGCGCGATGGCGAAAAAGATGTTCGGCGTACCGCGTACGCTCGCCATTGTCGAAATACCATCCCATCGCGCGGCTTTCCAAAAGCTCGGCATCGATTCAGTCCTCTGCCCGGCAGAGGCTTGTTCCCTGATGGTCGGCCGCACCCTGGCGGGTGCTGTCTGAAACCGCAGCCGTTGATGTGGAACCGGTGGAAAAAACAGCCGCGCGGGCGTACAATAAAGGCGCGGGAGGACCTGGGTGTGATCGTTTTCCGATGGCAAATCCGACCCGGCATTGCTGCCTATTCGCTCTTCACGGCCGGCATGCTTGCCGTGACGACGGTTTTCTGCCGCCTTTTCTACCTGTCCTTCCTGAATGAATCGACCGTCATCATGCTGTATCTGCTGACCGTGTTCCTGATCTCCCGGTTCACCGACAGTTATTGGTATGGCGCGGCAGCGTCTCTGCTTTCCGTACTTCTCTTCAATTTTTTCTTTACGGAACCTTACTTCAGCGTCAATGTCTATGACCCGGGGTATCTGACGATTTTTCTGATCATGCTGATCGTCTCATCCGTCACAAGCGCGACGACCGTACGGATCCGCCGCGCAGCCGACGACCGGGTCCGTCAGGCGAAAGAGCAGGAGATGAACAACCGGATCATCGAAAGCGAAAAGCTCCGGGGATCGATCCTTCGCTCCCTTTCCCACGACCTCAGGACACCGCTGACAAGCATCACGGGGTCCGCCAGCATGCTGCTGGACCAGGATGACGGCAGCCTGACGGCGGAGGACCGGCACAGACTCCTGCAGAGCGTCTATGAGGAATCCGTCTGGCTGAACCGGTTTGTCGAAAACCTGCTGAGCCTTACCAGGATCGATGACAATCTCCTGAAACTGAAGATCCAGCCGGAATTGATCGAAGAGATCGTCGGCGAAACGCTCGTCGTGATCCGGAGACGGATCGGAGGACGGTCCATCCGCGTGGAGACTCCATCCGAACCCATCCTTGTATGGATGGATTCCGCGCTGATCGAACAGGTTTTGATCAATCTGCTTGACAACGCGATCGCCCATACGCCGGACGATGGCCGGATTTCCATCTCGGTCCGCTGCGATGATGCCGATGCGTTCTTCAGGGTGTGGAACAGCGGGCCTTCGATCCCGCCGGATGTGATGGCGAGAATGTTCGAACGCTATTTTGTCGGACATGAAGAGCGGTATGACTCGAAGCGGGGCATGGGACTCGGACTGTCCATTTGCCAGGCGATCGTCCACGCTCACCGGGGGGAAATCCGGGCGGAGAATCCCCCCGAAGGCGGAGCGCTTTTTGAATTCCGGATACCGGTCCATGGAGGTGCCGTGAAGCTATGAACGGGAAAACACTTGTGCTGATCATCGAAGACGATGCCCCGATCGAAAATTTCCTGGCTGCCGCCATGCAGTCCCAGGGTTTCAAGACGGTCACCGCCCGGACAGGGGAAACAGGCCTTTCGCTGGCCGCCAGCTGGAATCCCGACATCATCCTGCTGGATCTCGGCTTACCGGATATCGATGGATTGGAAGTAATCGAACGGATCCGTGCGATCTGCAGATCTCCCATCATTGTCGTTTCCGCACGCCATATGGATTATGAAAAGGTGACCGCGCTGGATAACGGTGCCGACGATTATATCGCCAAACCTTTCAGTGTGCCCGAACTACTGGCCAGGATCCGTGTTGCAATCCGGCACAGCGAAAAGGAGAGGGATGAATCCGATGAAGCCGCTGCCGGGACGTATCTGAACAGAGACCTTTGCATCGACTATGACAGGCGGACGGTCTCTGTGCGCGGTGAAGCCGTCCATCTGACGCCGATCGAATATGACATCTTATGCCTGATGGCGCGGCACGCCGGATGCGTTCTGACGCACCGGCAGATCCTGCAAAAGATCCGCGGAAGCTACCAGCCCGAATCCGATTACCAGACCCTTCGGGTCTTCGTTTCCAACCTCAGGCGCAAGATCGAACGCAATCCCGCGGATCCGGAATACATCCAGACCGAAGTAGGGGTCGGCTACAGACTGTCATCCATTCCCTGACCGGCCGGACCGGGCGACCGGCTTTTTGATCCCGAGGAGGATCAGCATGACGGATGCCGGGATCAGGAGTCCCACTGCCGCCGTGAGCTTCCAGAATGGGATAGGACACGGGAAGATGTGTCCCTTTGCAGCAACCTCGAGCGAAAGAGCATGTATGTCCGGGTTCCCTCCATGTTCCCGACACGCACGGTGGTAGATCCCCGTTATGCGAACACGGTCGCCCAGGACCCCATAACGTCCGGCATATGTGATAGATGCACGCTGATCACCGGAAATCCAGATCCCGAACGCCGTGCCGCCGATCAGTACATTAATCCAATCATGATCCCCGCGTTTCATGATGTCGCCGACGATCTCCCCTTGAACCACAACCGTTGTTCCGTCAAGCAGATCCGCCTGCTCGATCAGTTGGGATCCGTCGGCGATACAGACCGGCTGCGTGCTGTCTGCGGCAAAAACATGCTTTCCGGTGGATAATGCCGTCAGGACAAGACAGACCAGGAAGATCACGACCGGAAGCACTTTATTTATTCTTACAGCTTTTTTCTGCATAAATCCTTCACCTTTGACGCGGCATATGCGATTAATGCCAGGACCGACATGAATTCCAGCCGCGCGAGCCACATCGATATAACATATACGACCTTCAGGGCGGCCGGCATGCCGGCAGAAGTAATGCCGATGCTCAGGCCGACATTGCCGGATACCGAGGCGGATTCGAAAGCCGAATCGAGAAGCGGATATCCGCACAAGACTCCGGCCAGAGTCGTCAGCGTGAATGTCGCGACATAAGCGATCACGATCAGCATCGCGTTTCGGATCGTGCTGTCCTCCAAAGAAATATCGCGGATATGGTGCATTTTCGGGGAGAAAACGACGGATTCCGGACGGCCCAGCCGTCGGATCTCCTGGTGGAACGCATGCCAGAGGATGCCGATGCGCATTCCCTTGAAGCCGCCTGCGGTGGAGCACGCGCTCCCGCCGATCATCATTGCGGCGATCATGGCAAGAAGTGCCAGATCACCCCATTCCAGACGGAACTGGCGCGCATAGATGGTCATCATGCCCGTTGTCGTATGGCCCGAAATCAGCTGATAGAAGACTTTACGGAAAACGGAAAAGAGATCAGGGTAGATGTTCTGCCGGATCAGGCCGATCGTTGCGAAAAGTGTCAGGATCGTAACAGTGACAGTCATCGACATCGTTTCGATGTTCCGGAAGAGTTCTTTTCTTTTACCGGATAAGACCGCATAATGCAGGGCAAAATTGAACGAGCCGATGATGAAAAAGATCATGGTTCCGATCTCGACCGTCGTGCTGTGATAGTAAAGGACATTCTGCGACATCGGTGCGAAGCCGCCGGTGCTCCAGGCAGACATAAAGAGCCACATGCCATGAAGGAAGGCCCTGTTGACAGTTAGACCCTGGAAGAAACCTATCACTGTCATGATCGCGGTGCCAAGCGCGAGGTAGATCAGGCTGATGCCCCAGATATATCTTGCCGTGGAAACCGCGTTCGGCATCAGCCGCTCATCTTTTCCTTCTCCGACATACATTTTATATACACCATTCGTTTCTTTGAAAAAGAAGGTCATGGCCAGTACGATCATCCCCTGCCCTCCAACAAAGGTCAGAAGATGTCTCCACATGTTGATCGCGTCAGACGTATGATCCATGTCCTGGATCAATACAAGGCCCGTAGTCGTGAATCCGCTCATGACATCAAAGCACGCGTCCAGGAACGACCTGTACTGTCCGCATAGAAAATAGGGAATCGCGCACAGGAGCATTCCCGCGAACCATGCGATAGCGGTGACGGACATGCCTTCACCCCAGCTCAGTTTCTGTGGATCCGCGGTTTTTTGACAGAACAGAACCAAAGCAGAACCGAGCAGGATGCTGATCGAAAAGCTTATGATAAAATCCAGCAGGATATCCCATTCCCGGCAGCAGAGCGCCGTCAGGGCAGGGATAAGGTTGAGTAAGCCGAGTCCTATAATAACAAGACCGGTATTATAACCGATCGGCCGCAGTCTGCTGTCATCTTTCTTCATCGTCATCCGTGAAACACCTTCCAGCAGAGTGCGGTGATCAGGAAGCCGGTTGCCAGTAGAAACACAGCAAACAGGATCTCACAGGATATCCCCAGCAGGACTGTCCTCTTCGTCCATTTTCCATTCATATTGCCGCCCCTTTATCTGAAAAAGTCCGATAGGGATGCGGCACGGTCCGCACGGGCGATGGCGACGATGTCATCACCCGGTGTGATGACGGTGTTTCCGTCGGGGATGATGATCGCATTTTCTCGAATCATCAAAATGATGATCGTTCCCTCCGGGAGCTTCAGATCGGTGATCCTTTTACCGGCTGCACGTGCAAAACGGCTGACATGGATCTCGCTGATCCGCACGTTACCCACGCTGCGGGCAAGCATTTTGTTCAGGCTTGCCCAGTCGACTTCCAATTCAATGATATCTGCGATCAGATCGGTGCTGCTGACGACAGAGTCTACTCCAAGCTGTTTGAAAACATGGATGTTCTTCGGATTGTTGACCCGGGCGATTGTCCGCGGGACGGTGAAATAGTTTTTTGCGAGCTGGCAGGCAACCAGATTGTTCTCGTCATATCCGGTGACGGCAATCAGAACATCTGCGTGCCCGATCCCGGCGTCCTGCAGGAAATTGACATTGGTGCCATCGCCGTTAATGACTTGGATGCCCTTTTCGCTCAGCTCATCGGCGATTTTTTTACACAGGCTGTAATCTTCTTCGATCAGGATGATGCGGTGTTTGTCGGATATCAACGTTTTCGCAAGATAATAGCCGACTTTTCCGCCACCAACAATGATGATATCCATACGATCACCCTATTCCGCACGCCCGGCAGGTGCGGACGCGGTGTCGGGTCCTGTCAGGAAATCCCGGATCCTGTCTACGGCAAGGGTCGTCGGGCAGACCGTCGCAATGCCCATCCGGCGAAAAACCTCTTCCCGTTCAGGATCGTAGATCCGTGCAAGGACCTTCGGGACATGGAACAGATTGACCGCGACCTGGGAAATCATCACATTGGTATTATCGTCGCCGGTCACCGCGGCGAGCGCGTCGGCCTTTTCAATCCCCGCACTGCGAAGGACGTCTTCATCGATCGGCATGCCGGTGATCGTCATCCCGTTGAAACCCGAGCCGAGCAGCTCGAAGTGCTCCGGGTTGCAATCGACGACAACGACATCGTGATTCTGCTGCGAAAGGATGACCGCCAGGTGAGAGCCGACTTTTTGGCATCCGGCAATAATGACATACATAAAAAACACCTCTTCTTCATGATCCGATGCACTGTTTCGCATCATCCAATCATCATAGAGGAAAAAATATAAAAATCCTGTGAAGAAAAATTCCTGCCGCGTTAAGATGAGATAAAGAAATGGATCGAGGGAAAAAGCAGGCAGGACAGTTGATATCAGGCGGCCTGCACGACTGCCGGGATCGGACAATACGCGAGCGTGGGCGTCACGCTCCGCATCACGAAAGTCACCGCCAGGGCGATCGCCTTGAGCGCGAAATGGATGTCATTCAGAATGCCGGCCCGTGCGCGACGGTACTGCTTCTCCAGCGAATGGAGAACATCCCGGGCATCGAAGGCAAGGCCGTCCCGGGCCGCGGAAGATGCCGGGGCATCCAAAAGAAAGGATGAACCGGGCCTGGGAAGACGAAGGCTTCGCAGCAGGCGCTTCGGAAACAGCAGCAGGAAAAACAGGACGACTTCGATCGCGGCTTCATACAGCAGATGCCGCCGGAGGGACTTGCCGCGGTAGGACTCGTCCGCATGGTATTTGCAGAAAAAATCACCGAGATAATGGCATGCGACGCCCAGGTTCCGGAAACGATCCGCCTCGGGCGCGGAAAGATCCCTGAACTCGCGCAGATGGAAAAGCATCGGGATCGACGAATGCTCCCGATCGTGCCCGATCCGCGAAAGATCGCTCCGGAGATCCGGCAGCACGCTGCCGATCTGGAACGAACGTTTGTTCTTCGCCGAATATCCGGAAAAACCGGAAATGAAGTGCTTGTATATGAATCCGCCGATCCGCACATGCGATCCCAATGTCATCGGGCAACCTCCCCGGCAAGCCGGAACATCCGAAGCGGAACAGCGACAGCCCCGTCTTCCGTTCCCCATCCTCCCGGCCGCAGACCTC
>CAZDPQ010000124.1:0-7343 GCA_964507305.1 uncultured Oscillospiraceae bacterium | reverse complement strand
CGTCCTGACCGACAAAGAAGAGATCGGCAGCGAGGGGAACACAGGCGCGCAATCCAGACTGTATGAGAATTTCCTTGCGGATATCTATGCGAAAATCTCCGGGGGCTTTGACGGTCTCGGCTTCCGCAAATGCATCGCGGCATCCCGCATGATGTCCGCCGATGTTACGAATGGGTACGACCCGACCTTTTCCTCCGTTTCCGACCCGAAGAACGCGTCGTATGTCGGTAAAGGGATCTGTCTGGAGAAATACACCGGATCGAGGGGAAAATCCGGTGCCAGCGATGCCAACAGCGAGTTCATCGCGGAGGTCATCCACATTCTGGATAAATCCGGGATCCCGTGGCAGACGGGCGAGCTCGGCAAAGTCGACCTCGGCGGCGGAGGAACGATCTGCAAATACATGGCCAACCTCGGGATGGAAGTCCTGGACTGCGGCGTGGCGGTCCTCGCCATGCATGCGCCGTTCGAAATCACGAGCAAGATCGATGTGTACTATACCTATCTTGCATACAAGGCTTTCCTGGAGAACGCATGACCGCGGCAACCGCCGGCAGCGCAACGAAGCCGCCCTCTTTACGGAGGCTTCTTATTGGTGCGCCTGACAGGAATCGATCCTGCGGTCTTTTGAGTCAAACACTCTATCTGCGGAACTAAGGAAAAGTCTGTTCAATAATTCACCCGGTTCATGGGAGGATGATTTTCATGAATGTCATCATGGTTCTTGTAGACAGCCTTAATCGTCACATGATAGGCCCTTATGGCGGGGAGGTACCCACTCCCAATATGGACCGGCTGGCACAGAGGGGTGTGGTTTTTGACAACCATTATATCGGTTCGGCTCCCTGCATGCCCGCCCGCCGGGAACTGATGACCGGCCGGAAGGAATTTTTATGGCGCGGCTGGGGTCCGCTGGAACCCTTTGATGATCCCATCGCTGTACGTGCCAGGCAAGCGGGGGCGGTAACGGCGTTGGTAACCGACCATTACCATTATTGGGAATATGCCGCCCATGGCTATTTTGAATTTTTCGATGCGGTTCGCATGATCCGGGGGCATGAACTGGACACCATGAATACCGATCCCTTGGATGAGGTGCCTGCATGGGCCCGCAACATCGATCAATGGCGGCCGGGCTTCGGCAGCCGCTATTACAATAACGTGAAGGATTATCGGGAAGTAGAGGATTTCTTTGCCCCCCGTACCATACTTGAAGCCTGTGACTGGCTGGATGTCAACCACAGCCACGACAAATTCATGCTGTGGCTGGAGTGCTTTGACGTGCATGAGCCTTTCCATCTGCCGGAGCCTTATCGTTCCATGTTTACGGATAAAAAGCCGGATGACTTTAATTGCTGGCCCCCTTATCAAAGCGGATACCATGGCCACGATGATCCATGGTGGCGGCAGGCCTCCGAGGAGGATGTGGCATACGTCCGCTCTCAATACAAGGGAAAAGTTGCCATGGTGGACGATTATTTGGGGAAATTGATAGAGCATATGGACGAACACAAGCTGTGGGATAACACCATGTTGGTGCTGACCACCGACCATGGTCACGAATTGGGGGAAAAGCAGCGGTTTGGCAAACAACCTCCCCATTATGATTTGCATGCGCATATTCCGTTGATCGTCTGCGCTCCCGGAATGATACCGGGTCGAAGGCAGGCATTGACTACGGCTGTGGACATTTATCCCACATTGTTGGAAGTGCTGGGAGCCGACAGCACGGCTCCCCACGGCCGCTCTCTGATGCCGTTGGTTCGGGGAGAGAAGACAGAACACCGTGATGCGGTCATTTATGGTACATTTGCCTGTGGTGCTACCATCACGGACAAGGAATATACCTATCACACCGGCTGGGATGAGGATGCGCCGGTATACGAATACTGTGCTGCAATGCTGCAGCCTTCACCGGATGCTACGGGGGATAAGTACATTCCCGGGGTTGATTGCCCGGTATGGCGGATGCCGAGGAAAAGTATGCCGGTGGTGGGCGAATTGTTGTTTGATCGTATAGCAGACCCAAACCAGAACAGGAACATAGCCCGAGAAAACCCGGATGCGCGTAAGCGGATGCGGGAGAAACTGCGTCAAGTGATGCGGGAACAGAGCGTTCCTCCGGAACAATACCGTCGACTTAATATGGAGAAGGAATCGTAATGTTGAAATCGGCATAATGATCATAAAAGCCCGGGCATTCGCGGGGGCGGCTTCTTTTTATTTGCGGATATTTGATAGGGGGTTGTTTTCGACGGCGTTGTGGAGCTGTTCGCTGTCGATATGCGTGTAGATTTCGGTCGTCGAGATGCTTTCGTGCCCCAGGATCTGCTGAAGAGACCGGATGTCGACCTTTCCGTATTTGTACATCAGTGTCGCCGCGGTGTGCCGCAGCTTGTGCGTGGAGTAGCGCTTGGGATCGATCCCTGCGCCGGCCAGGTATTTCTTGACGATGAGCTGGACCTGCTTCTGGCTGATCCGCCTGCCGCGGTTGCTGATGAACAGCGCGTCCTTGTCGGTATGCGGCTTCAGCGTCTCGCGCTCGGGCTGCCAGTGCGCCAGCGCATCGATGCACGCCGAATTCAGATAGATCGTGCGCTCTTTCGCGCCCTTTCCCATGACCTTCAGCGTATCCTCGGACACATCTTTCCGGTCGATGCCGACAAGCTCCGAAAGCCGCATCCCGCAATTCAGGAAAAGCGTGAGGATGCAGTAATCCCGCACGGAATACTTCGCACCGCTGTCCGACGCGGCGGACAAAAGCTTCCGGCTTTCTTCCAGTGTGAGGTACCGCGGGAGCTTCCGGGCCTGCCGGGGCGATTCGAGCTCGACGGTCGGGTCGTCGTCGATCAGGCGGCGCTTGTTCTTGAGATAATGGAAAAAGGAGCGCAGCGAGGCGATCTTGCGCGACCGCGTGGCCGACGAACTTTTACGGACCGTACCGATATAGGTGATGAAAGCGTAGAAATCATCAAGACGGATCTCGCGGAACAGTTCTCCGGTAATGTCATCGACCGGGATCTTCTCGAGCGGCAGGTCGCCCGGGACGAGCCCGCGGCTCTTTTTATAAAAACGGAAGAACATTACGAGGTCGTACCGGTATTCCTTGACGGTGAGGGGAGACCGCTCCCGGATGGCCTGCATATAACCGATATACCGGTCCAATTCCGGAAAAGTCGAAGGAACGCGCTCCGCTCCGCTGTCTTTTTCATTCGATCCCGACATCCTCATACCTCGTGCCCCGGGTTTCCGGTCATTCCCATTATACCTTATTTCTTCACGGATTTAGGTGCTTTCCCCAAGCCGGCCGTTTACTTTTCCGGATAATTTTGTATAATAGGGAAAACATCGTTTCATTGATGTAAAAACCTTGAATTGATCGGCTGCATCTGCTACAATGCGTGTAGTATGAACAAATGTCCGCCCGTGGAGGACAGACAGGAGCTTGAAGATGGAGAGGAAGTATAAAGTAGGCGTCATCGGCGCGACCGGATATGTCGGGCAGCGTTTTCTGACGATCCTGGACGGCCACCCCTGGTTTGAAACGGTCCTGCTTGCGGCGTCCGGCCGTTCGGCCGGCAAGCCCTACGCGGAAGCGGTCGGGGGGAGATGGAAGATCGGCGGGAAAATCCCGGATTCGGTTGCCTCCATGATCGTCCGTGACACCGCCGGGATCGAGAAGGACCTCGGCCAGGTCGATTTCGTCTTTTGCGCCGTCGATATGAAAAAGGAGGAGATCCGCCTTCTCGAAGAAACGATCGCCCGCACGGAGACGCCCGTGATCTCCAATAATTCGGCTCATCGCTGGACTCCCGATGTCCCGGTCATCATCCCCGAGATCAACGCCGGCCATGCGGCTGTGATCGACGCGCAGCGCAGGCGCCTCGGCACACGGCACGGCTTCATCGCCGCCAAGCCCAACTGTTCGATCCAGAGCTATGTCCCTGCGCTCGAACCGCTCCGACGGTTCGGGATCGAGCAGGTCATCGTCTGCACGTATCAGGCGATTTCGGGAGCCGGCAAGACGTTCGCGGATTGGCCGGAGATGGTCGGCAACCTGATTCCGTACATCGGAGGGGAAGAGGAGAAGAGCGAGCAGGAACCGCTGAAGATCTGGGGATCGGTCGTGAACGGACAGATCATAAAAGCTGAAAAGCCCGTCATCTCCGCTCAGTGCTACCGTATTCCTGTCCAGGAAGGCCATACGGCCGCCGTTTCGGTGAAGTTCAGGGAAAAGCCGGAGATCCGCGAGATCCTTCAGGCCTGGAACGAGTTTGAGGGGGAGCCTCAGAGAAAAATGCTGCCGACCGCGCCGGCACGGATGGTCCGGTATATGGATGAAGAGAACAGGCCGCAGGCCAGGCTGGACTGCGATGAGGAAAACGGAATGGGCATCACGGTCGGCAGGCTCCGGGAAGACCCGGTCCTGGATTACAAGTTCACATGCCTTTCCCACAATACGAAGAGAGGGGCGGCCGGTGGTGCCGTCCTGACGGCAGAGCTTCTTGTTTCGAACGGATACATTCCTTATAAAAATCCCTGACGGACGTTGCTTCCCGGCCGTTCCGTCTGGTATACTGCAGGAATGGCGGTACAAAAGGGAAGAAGGACGGGATAGCGATGCCGGATACAAGCAGACACGGAGAAAAGACCCGATCGTATGCCGCGATCCTGGCCGCAGCCTTGCTCTTTTCGGCCATCGGGATCCGGACGGTGGCGGCAGATGCCGGGGTGCCCGTGCGCCCCGCGCTTGCAGACATTGACGCCAGGGCCTATATCGTCGTTGACCGCAACACCGGCGAGACGATCCTGTCGCACAATGCCTCGGAGAGGATCCATCCGGCGAGTCTGACGAAAATCCTGACCTCCATCATTGCTATTGAATCATTACAACGCGATGATGTCATAACGACATCACCCAATGCCGCAGACCGCATCCCGGGCGAATCCGTGATCGGACTCGCTGCGGGCGAGCAGATGACCCTGGAGAACATGCTGTATGGCATGCTTCTGGGATCAGGCAATGACGCCGCCATCGCGGTCGGCGAGACAATAAGCGGCAGCGCGTCGTCTTTCGCGGATCGCATGAATACGAAGTCCGCGGAAATCGGCACAACGGGCAGCCACTGGACCAATCCGCCCGGACTGACGGAGGACGGACATTACAGCACGGCGGCGGACCTTGCGCGGATCACATGCTACGCGATGAAAAACGAATTGTTCCGGAAAATCGTTTCCACGCCGGTCTATTCGCTACCGCCGACCAACAAGCATCCATACACGGACTGGAATGTTCTTGAAAATACGAACGAACTCGTCCGTCTTCAGGGAACATCCTTCTATAAATCCCCCTGGGTGGACGAATTCACGGGAGTGAAGACCGGGACGACTTCAGCGGCGGGGAGCAACCGGATCGCTGCCGCCCACATGAAGAACGGCCTGGATCTCGTTTGCGTCGTGAACGGCGTGTACGGCGACAGCGCCGAATCCATCACGCTGTATGCGCTGACTCTCCTGGAGGAAGCCGCCCGGACCGCTACAGGCATCCAGACGGTCCTGAGCCGCGATGAACCGGTCGCCGAAATCGGTACGGATCTCGAGAAATATCCCGCGCGGTCGTTTGCCGTGTATAATCCCGCGCAGAAAGACCTTCAACTGGAGATCCGCCTGGAGAACGGCCGGGCGATCGTTATGGCAGGGGAGAATGTCCTTTTTTCCACCGAACTGGTTTCTTCGGCGGTTCCGGCATCATCGTCCGCTTCGGATCCCGCATCGGCTCCCGCGGATCATTCCATCCGGCTCGGCAATGCGGACATCTTTTTCATCGTTTTACTATCCGTACTCGGACTTGCGGCCTATTCGCTGGTCCTTTGGCTGATTCTCAGAAGGCGGAATGCCAGAAGAAGAAAACGCAGATCCGGCTTCTGACAGCCGGGTCCATTTCCGGTTCGAGGGAAGGACTGCGGCTTGACCTGTTTTTAGAATCCGAATATTTCGCAAAATAATAATTTTGTCTAATAAAAGAGGGGTTTCAGGGGAAATTGAAAAGGCACCCCTTCCGGGATGCTCTTTCAGGCAAAACAGTATTGCCCTTTGTTTTATCGATGGATCCGCGGATCAGATACCGATCATCCGGAACAGTTCCCTCAAATCTTTCAGTGGGTTGAAAATAAAAAGTAAAATCGCAATGATCAGAACGAAAATCGCTGCGACAAGGAAATTGCGCAGCAGTCTCTGATTTTGCTCCGCATAGACTTTTTTATCCACTCTGGATGTGGTCGTATAGCCTCTCAGTCGATATACACGCGTGCGATTTATTCCGTGCCTTTTTCGCAGGACCGGTTCAGCCTGGACGTCTTTATTCTTTTTGCGGAACAGATTGCTGACCGATTCCGTAATAATGTCGGATATGCTCTGAAAGACGGCTTTGATAAAGTTCAATGCTTTTCGGACCGGATTCGGTTGTGCGGGCATAGTCGATCTCCGTTTGTGATTTGCTGGCAGCGTGCCGCTTTGATTTCATTGGTATTATAACACATAGATTCCAGGATGACAGTCCGCATGATAAACCGGACAGCGAATCGGGCATTTGTGCAATCAAAACGAACATATGTTTTGACAAACGGAAAAAGCTTTGATATAATCGAAATCGGGAAAATCGATTGCATATGCGCGTCCGGATCGGTCCGGACAGACGGAAGCTCGGGGGGCGGGTCGTATGGGAAAGAAAGACGGAGAGCCGAAGAACAAGTTCACCAGAGCCAATGTGAAAGGCACCCTGGAGACGATTTACGATTTCATCCACGAATATATGAGCAGCAACGGATACCCGCCTTCGGTTCGGGATATATGCCAGGGCACCGGGATCCGGTCGACATCGACCGTCCATGCCCATCTCAAGCGCCTGCAGGAGTCCGGGCGGCTGGATGTCGCGTCCGGCAGACGGCGCGCGATCAGCCTGAGCGATTACGATTATTTGCGCGACCGTGAAGCGGAGACGGAGCACGAGAATGTGATACGCCTTCCTCTGGTAGGCCTTGTTACAGCCGGCACGCCGATCCTCGCCCAGGAGAATATCGAGCGCACCCTTCCCTTCCCTTCGGATTTCATCAAGGACTCCGGCGATGTCTTCATGCTCAAGGTCCGGGGCGACAGCATGGAGGGAGCCGCGATCCTGGACGGCGATTATGTCATCGTCCGCAGGCAGAATGCAGCGCAGCCGGGTGATATCGTCGTAGCGCTGATCTATGACGAAGCTACGGTCAAGACTTTCAAGGTCATCAACGGTGTCCCCTATCTCAAGCCGGAGAATCCGAAGTACGACCTGATCCCGTTCTACGATG
>CAZDPQ010000123.1:0-7362 GCA_964507305.1 uncultured Oscillospiraceae bacterium | reverse complement strand
CGGATCGCGAGCGGGACCTTTTCCGCGGATCCCGGCCGGCCGGTCTGGACGGACCGTGCGATCCAGTCGATCAGCGACAAGCTGAAGGGATACCGGTACGAGGAGCTGGACGACCGGCTGAGCGACGAGGCCGGACGGTTCGTGTTCCGGACGGACGCTGCGGCGAAGGGGACGGAGACCCTGGATGCCGGCACCTGGGCCAACTACCGGCTCGACCGGACGGTCACCGGCTTTTTCGGACTGAAGGTCCGTGCCGAAGCGAAAACGACTCTCTACATCCTGTGGGACGAGATCCTGACCGAAAGCCCGGACGGTGCTTATGAGGGCATGGACATCAACTTCAACCGGACAGGGACCTGCAATGTCATCAAATACGTCCTCGAGCCCGGTGAGTATGACTTGCTGGCATTTGAGCCCGTCTCCGCCCAGTTCGTGAAGATCGCGGCGGCGGAAGGCCGGGTCCGGATCGCCGGCCTGACGATGACGCCGTATGAGAACCGCGATGCCTATGCCCTGGCATTCCATTCGGAAGACGGGGATTTCGAATCGATCCTGCGCGCCGCGGCGAACACCTTTTCCCAGAATGCCGCCGATATCCTGATGGACTGTCCCTCAAGAGAGCGGGCGGGCTGGCTCTGCGATTCGTACTTCAGCGGGCGCGCGGAACGCTTTTTCACGGGCGGGAATGCGGTCGAGCGGAATTTCCTGGAGAATTTCGCCCTTGCTCCGCAGCTGCCGCAGCTCCCGGAAGGGATGGTCGGCATGTGCTATCCATCCGACCACTATGACGGCGTGTACATCCCGAACTGGGCGATGTGGTATATTCTCGAGCTGCGCAATTATCTGCTCGCCACGGGCGACCGGCAGCTGATCCTGGACAGCCGCGACAAGGTCTACGGCCTGGTCCGCTTTTTCCGCAAATACCTCAACGGCGACGGCCTCCTCGAAGACCTTGAGAACTGGGTCTTCATCGAGTGGAGCAAGTGCAACGACGCCGATCACATCCGGGGCGTCAACTACCCGTCAAACATGCTGTACGCCGGCATGCTCGACGCGGCGGCGGAGATGTACGGGGATGGGGAACTGTCCCGGCAGGCGTCCGCGATCCGGGAGACGATCGCCCGGCAGGCGTACCGCGGCGGCTTTTTCGAAGACAACGCGGTGCGGACGGACGGAAAGCTTGCCCTGCAGGGGCACCTTACCGAGACCTGCCAGTACTACGCATTCTATTTCGGAGTCGCGACAAAGGAAAAGTACCCGGAGCTGTTTGATAAAATGGTCCGCGTCTTCGGACCGGAACGCGACGATACGGTGACATACCCGGACATCGCCCGGTCCAATGCCATCGTCGGCAATTATCTCCGCCTGGAGATCCTTCTTCATCACGGCCTGTTCGATGATGTCATCCGCGAGTGCCGGTCCTTCTTCACGGCCATGGCGGCAAGGACGGGCACCCTCTGGGAGCACAGCTTCGAATCCGGCAGCCTGAACCACGGATTCGCTTCCATCGCGGCGAATTATCTGGCCGAGGCGGTCACCGGGTTCGTCCGGACGGATATTGTCCGGAAAAAGGTGATCCTGCACCGGCAGCATGCGGGAATGGAATGCACGATGTCGATCCCGGTCCCCGGGGACAAGCCTGCCGTCTTCGCGATCCGCGGCGGCACCAGGACCCTCGCGCTTCCGGAAGGCTACGAGGCGGAATACCTGCCGTAGGAGGATCCCTTCGGACGCAGCCTTGAATTATCTGCCGGAGAACCGTAGAATATGGACAGGGCAGAGCCGGCGGGACGGATCCGCCGGGATGCGGGAAGGGGCCGTCCATGGCTTCGATCAAAGACGTGGCGGCGCGCGCGGGGCTTTCCGTCGCGGCCGTATCCAAATATCTGAAGGACGCGGGGAGCGTCCGCGATGACACAAGGAGCCGGATCGAACAGGCGATCCGGGAGCTCAGTTATGTGCCGAGTCCGATCGCGCGCTCCCTCCGGACGAAAAGGACGGACATGATCGCCGTCGTCGTCCCGTCCATTACCAATCCCTTTTTCACCGAGCTGTTTGACGCGATCCGCGCCGAATGCGAACAGCGGTCGGTCCTGGCGGTCCTTTATACCATCCCGCGGCCCGCCGACAACCTGCGGACGATCCGCAGCATTCTCCACCGGCAGCCGGACGGCATCATCCTGTGCTTCCCCGACAGCGAGGACTTTGCGGCGGAGATGGCTGACCGTGCACCCCGGATGCCGTCCGTATCGATGAGCTGGCATAAAGCCGCTCCGGGCATGTGCAGCATCATCCTGAACGTCCGCAGGGGCATCCGCGATACGGCGGAGCACCTGCTCAGCCTGGGATGCCGCCGGATCGCCTACATCGGCGGATACCCGGACAGTGTGATTTCCAAGGAAAAATATGCGGGCTTCAAGGACGCGCTGACTGCGCACGGCCTGTCGCCGGACATCCGGCTCGTCAAGCGCGGGGAGACATCCATGCGCTACGGCTACCGGGCGGCCGGCGAACTTCTCGGGACGGGCGACGCGCCGGATGCCCTGCCGGATGCCGCGCCGGACGCCGCCGTCTGCGAAAACGACGCGGTGGCCATCGGCTGCGTCAATTACTGCCTGCAGCACGGCATACGGATCCCCGAACGGTTTCGGGTCACAGGCTTCGACGACATCCCTCTGGCATCCATGTTCCAGCCGGCACTCACCACGGTCCGGCTCCCGATTGCGGAAATGGGAAAGCTCGCGGCCGGCATGGCCCTCGGCAGGGAAAAAGATCCCCGGGCTGACGCGGACTGCTCCTTCGAGACAGCCCTCGTCATCCGCGGCACGACATGATATGCCGGATCCCTAAATCTCGAACAGATCGTATTTGAGGTAGACGGTGAACGCTTCGCGGAGGGCCTTTTCATAATGGCCGGGCGTCGCGGACACATGATGGCGGAATCCGCCCCTGCCGATCCGGACCAGCTTTTTCCCCAGGTCTTCGATGCGCGCGACCCCGCCGCAGCCGAAGAACCCTTCCTCGATCGGCTCGCCGGTGAACTCGCCTTGGCCCGTATAAGCGACGAGCTTCCCGTTTTCGGTCTTCATGCTCGCGAATGTCATCGGGAATGCGGCGATCCGACCGACATTGGCGCCCCATCCGCAGCCCGCGCCGCCGGACTTGGCGAACATCTTGTGGTCGACCACTTCGCCCTTGCCCGCCATCAGCGACTGGGCGACCGGCCCGCAGTGGAAGAGGATGCACTTGTCGGTGTCGCTGCCGTAATTATTGTTCCAGTCAAGGCACATCGCGGGCCGGCCGGATGCAAACTGCAGCGCGTGCATCGGCACCGCGTTCAGCACGTCCAGCTCGCATGCCGCGACGATCCCGCGGTCATTGAGTTCGCTGAGCAGCACGCAGGGCGCGATGCCCGCGACACTCTGCATCTCGGTCCAGCAGCGGATGGCCACCGTGTCAAGCTTGAACTCCTCGATCATGTCGTCGATCGCGACCCCGATCGCGCAGATCTTGTCGATCTTGGCGGCGGGAACTTTGCTGAAATCCGTATAATTCACCAGGCGGTCCCGCTTGGCGGCGATCTTCGCGTCGGTGCCTGCGTACCGGTCCGCACGCGAGAACACTTCGGACAGGTCGAAGGTCTCGACGGTGATCCCGAGCTTCTGCAGGGCCAGTTCGTCGAACCGGACCGTTTTGAACCAGGTCGTGCGCGCCCCGATCGCGCCGACGGTGAAGCGGCGCATGCCGTTCACGATCCGGCAGACCGCGGCGAATTCCCTGAGGTTATCGGAAAATTCCGGCGTAAGCGGGTGGACGACATGGGGTTCGAAAATGGTGTACGGGATCCCGTACTGCGTGAACATGTCCATGATGGAAAACTTGCCGCAGTAGGCGTCGCGGCGCGATTCGAAATCCATTTTGCCGATCTCGTCGGGATAGGCCTGGATCAGGATCGGCACGCCCGCGTCGATCAGGGCCGGCACGGCGCCGTTTTCATCGCCGAAATTGGGCAGACTGAGGATCACACCGTCGTATTTTCCCTCGTTTCCCTTCAGCCACGCGGCATACTTCCGTCCGTCCGCCGCGGTCTCGACGGCTCCGTACTTCGTCAGGCCGGCCGGCGGCAGGATATAATCATATCCCTGGGCTGTCACCGCCTCGATGATTTCGTTCCTGGCTCCGTCGATCAGTTTTTCGGGAAAAAATCCCCTGTTTCCGAAATAGAGCGCGAAAGTTTGTTTTCTTTCCATGGTGATTCTCCTTGTATCATGATTTTTCTCAATATTTTCGATTTATTGAATCCGCTTACGCTTTGCCCGACACCGAGAAAGCCCGGATGCGCTTATATTCTGCATACAGTTCCTCGTAGCGCTCATGCAGCCCGGCGTCCGGCCAGATCGTGTTCCGTTCGCGGATGAAGGCGCTGCATGCTTCGGGAACGGAAGGGTAGATCCCGGCCGCGACGCAGGCCATGATGGCCGTGCCCGTGATGCCGGCTTCCTCGACCTCGAGCTGGTGGATCGGGCATCCTGTGATGGCGGCCTTGATCCCGAGCCAGGCCATGGACTTCGACCCGCCGCCGACGGCGTACAGCTCCCGGATCCGGATCCCGTGCGTCTCCAGCAGATCCATGTTGTATTTCATCTCGTAGGTCACGCCCTCGAGGCACGCGCGGAACAGATCGCCGGGGCCGTGGCGGAACGTGAGGCCGGAGATCACTGCGGTGTCGGAAGGGTCCAGCTCGGGCGTGCCGGAGCCGGCGAAATGCGGGACGACGAAAAGAGGGGACGGCTCGGCCGGGATCTGATTCTCGAGCATGGCATAGACATTGGCCCCGAGCCGGGCAGCCTCGGCCTTGACATCCCGGGCGAGGTTGTCGCGGAACCATTTGAGCAGGGAACCGCCGGTGAAATTGAACGCGTAGGTCACATACGTGCCGCCGACCGGGTAAGGGACGCAGCAGTAGTTGCTGCCCGTGAACGAAAGGTCGTCCACCGGCTTCGGGAACAACGGGATGATGCATTCGACCGTGCCGATCCCGTCCGCGGCGGCTCCCGGCGAGAAGATGCCGGAACCCACCGCCGCGCAGACCTGGTCATGACCGCCCGTGACGACGAGGATTCCCGCGTCCAGTCCGATCGCTTCCGCCGCCGTGCGGCTGACGGCTGCAACCGCGGTGCCGGAGGGGACCGGTACGGACATCCGGTCCCGGGAGATCCCGGCCGCCGCGAGGAGGCCGTCATCCCACGAAAGTTTCCGGATGTCGAACGCCATGGTCCGGGATGCGAGCGAATAGTCGATGACCGTTTCGCCCGTGAGCTTGTAAATGATGTAGTCCTCCATGAGGAGAAACTTCCAGGTGCGGGCGAAAATGTCCGGCTTGTGCCGGCGCAGCCACTCGATCTTCGGCAGCGAATACATCGGGTGCGGCTTGACGCCCGTGATCCGCATGATCGTCTCTTCGCCGAGGGATGCGCACAGGTCCGCGCACTCCTCCAGCCCTCTGCGGTCGGTGTAGAGCATGATGTCGTCCAGGGCATTCCCCGCCGCGTCGACCGGAACGAACGCTTCGCCGAACGTGGAGATGCAGATGGCCCGTATCCTGCCGTCCGCGCTTCCCTGAAGAGTCCGGTACGAAGCGGCCGCCTCGCGCAGCACCTCCGCGGCATTATCCCAGATGCACGATGCAGGGATCACATCGGACGACAGGCTCCGCGGGTATTCCCTGTATGAATAGGCATACGGGGTGCCGTCATGCCCGAAGACGATGCACTTGCATCCCGTGCTCCCGATATCCATTCCGATCACAGCCATCGCGCTCACCATCCCGATTTAAAATCCCCGGCAAAATCCGGGAAAGTATTGACTAAAATATCCATAGCCATCATAATATGTATCGATACACGATGTCAATATAGACAAACGAAAAATCACTCAACTTCGAAGGAGGACATACCGATGCCGATCATCCGTTCCTATGCCGACGTGAAGGCCGAATATGAGAAAGCCGCGAAACGAGGATGGGTCATCCCGTGCTTCTGCAGTGAAAATCTGACGACTACGGAAGCGATCCTGAGCGCGGTCAAGGAATACGGCGATGAAAAAGGCATTCCGGACCTCCCCGTCATCCTCGCCATCACCGTCCGGTACGCGCACCGCTCCCAGGCCGGCTACTACACCCATACGCGCAACTGGCGGACGGGTCTTGACCTGTTTACGGCAGACGCCGGAGTCCTGACCGGCAAGGATTCACCCTTCCGGGATCTTCGGGTCATGCTCCATCTGGACCATGTACAGTACGATCTTGACGCGGAGCTGCTCGCCGGCGACCTGTCGGATTATTCGTCGGTCATGTTCGATGCCTCGGCTCTGCCGTTTGAGGAGAACATCCGCGCGACGGCGGCGTATGTTGAAAAGATGAAAGGGAAGATCCTCATCGAGGGAGCCTGCGACGAGATCTTCGACGCGGGAGGGCTGGAGCACAACGCCATCACGACACCCGAAAATGCGCAGAGGTACAAAGAAGCGACCGGCGTCGACCTGATCGTGGCCAATCTGGGCACCGAGCACCGCGCTTCCGGCAAGGATCTGAAGTACCTGAGCGGCGCGGCGGCCGCCATACGCGACCGGATCGGGCATACGATCGTGCTCCACGGCACGTCCTCGGTCCCGAATGAGCAGGTCGCGCACCTGTACGAAGACGGCATCTGCAAGGTCAACATCTGGACGTCTCTCGAACGGGATTCGTCCCCGGCCCTTTTCGGCCGCATGGCGCGGTCTGCGGTCGAGACAGCCGGCCCGGCCGCCGTCCGGCGCCTGATCGACGAAGGGTATCTGACGGAAAAGGCCATGGGCGCGGACAGCGCCAGGCTGACCCATTTCACGACCGTATCCCGGCAGGACATCATTTTTCAGGAGATGAAAAGGCTGGTCGGCATTTATCTCCGGATGTGGTACAAGACCTGAACCGCGTTTTCCGACCATATCCTGCCGGCGCAAACGCCGGATCCCGTCCTGCCCGCCGGAGAGTTCCCCCGGCAGAGCCGCAGAAATAATGTTGTATTGTTGAATGAAACTGCATGTAGTACAATAGTCTACAAACGACAGTGCAGTTTATATTATTTATTATGTCTTGAGTTATGTACAAAATCCGTTTCAGCCATCCATTAATGTAATTAAACTTTAAAACAGCTTTATTAATCAATGTTGATTGGAAGGGGACACTCATGAAACCATATGAGAAGTTTCTATCTATTGTATTATCCATTGCATTGATCATCGGCCTGCTGCCGGCCGTCCCGTCCCCATCGGGCGCCGACCTGGCGGAAGATACGGCCCTGGCCGGTCCGGACACGGGCATGG
>CAZDPQ010000122.1:0-7396 GCA_964507305.1 uncultured Oscillospiraceae bacterium | reverse complement strand
GGGCACGCATCCCGCTGTCGTTTCCAGACTGCTCAAGCTCCTGCTGGAGCAGGCCAGGGGAGACTGCCGGGATCTGTCGATGAAACAGGTCCGGGCGATCGCGGATCTTGCCGCCCGGCGTCCGGCGGGAGGGCGCATCGACCTGGCGGGCGGCCTGTGCGCGGTGTCGGAGAGGGGATTCCTGCGGATCGTGCCGAGCGATGCACTGCAGCCAGCCGATCGCAGGCAGACAAACGCTCGGCCGGCGGATCAGCCTGAGAGTCTCCCGGACGAATACCCGGCGGAGATCCCCTGCGACAGGGTGTATGAGAGCCTTTGCTGCCGGATCGTGATCCGGACGCAGGAGATGATCGATGATACGATTGAGAATGAGGAAGAACTAGTTTATAATACCATCACGTGGGCATTGCCGAGGGCTTCCGTCGAGGGGGCCGTATGGCGCCGCAGGCGTCCGGGCGACCGGTTCCGCCCCAACGCGGGCAGCGGAAGCAAGTCCATGAAGAAGTACCTGAACGAAGCGGGGATTCCTCCCGAAGAGCGGGATCGTCTGGTGTTCCTGGCCCGGGGCGGCGAAGTGCTGCTGATCCTGGGGAAAGCCGCCGCCTATGTTCCGGATGGCGGCTGCGGGGAGAAAGTATGGATATCCGGACGATATCGTTCATAGATTTGACATAAATACACCATTGCCAATGCGGATTGGTATGATATAGTTGACGGCGGAGGGGATATGTCCAGAAAGATCGAGAGAGTGCTGATCCCGAGGGAGAAGATTTCGGAGATGGTCGCGCGCGTCGGCGCGGAGATCTCTTCCGATTATGAGGGCAGGAGCATCCTGCTTATCGGCGTCCTCAAGGGCGCGTTCATCTTCATGTCCGATCTTGTCCGCTGCATCCGCGTCCCCCTCCAGGTCGACTTCATGTCCGTGTCCAGCTACGGGGCGAATACCGCGACGAGCGGCATCGTCAGGATCCTGAAGGACCTGGACACCGACATCACCGGAAGACATGTCATCATCGTCGAGGACATCGTCGACACGGGCCTGACGCTGCAGTACCTGACCGAGCTGCTGACGACGCGGGATCCGGCCAGCATCGCCATCTGCGCGGCTTTTGACAAGCCGGACAGGCGGAAGGCCGATATCAGGGTCGATTACAGGGGGATGACGATCCCCGACGAATTCATAGTCGGCTACGGACTTGATTATGCCGAGGACTACCGGCATCTTCCCGATGTCTGCGTCCTCGGCGAAAATGGAGGAAGCATATCATGAAGAACCCCAGCCCTGTCAGAGGGATGTCGTTTTATGTCATCATGCTGATCGCGATCATCGCCCTGTCGCTTTTCGTGTCGAGAGGCACCGCACGCAAGGCCGTCACGGTCTCGGATGTCATTTCGCAGATCGAGGCCGGCGAGATATCGAAGGTGACGGTCTACGGCTATTCGCTGGTCGCGGTCCCGAAGAAAGTCGCGGAAGGAGACCCGGCGGAGATCACGGTCAAGATTTCCGCGTTCTGGCTCGACCAGATCTACACCGCCCTGCAGAAGGCCAAGGCCGCGGACCCGACCTTTATCTATGATTATAAGGAGCCTGTGGATTTTTCCACATGGATCAACTTGATCTTCATTGTGATCATGATCGGCGGCATCGCGCTGTTTTTCTGGTTCACCTACACCAGGCAGAATGCCGACGGCAAGAATGCCATGAGCTTCGGGCGAAGCCGCGCGCGGCTGAACGACCCGACGAAAAACCAGGTGACGTTCAATGACGTCGCGGGTGCCGATGAGGAGAAGGAAGAGCTTGCCGAGGTCGTCGATTTTCTGCGGAATCCCGCGAAGTACGTCGAGCTCGGGGCGAAGATCCCGAAGGGGATCCTCCTGGTGGGCGCTCCCGGCACAGGAAAGACCCTCCTGGCGAAGGCCGTGGCGGGCGAGGCCAAGGTGCCTTTCTATTCGATTTCCGGTTCCGATTTCGTCGAGATGTTCGTCGGCGTCGGTGCGTCGAGGGTCCGCGACCTGTTCGAGACGGCGAAGAAAAAGTCGCCCTGCATCGTTTTCATCGATGAGATCGACGCCGTGGGGCGCCATCGCGGAGCAGGCCTCGGCGGCGGCCATGACGAGAGGGAGCAGACGCTCAACCAGCTGCTGGTCGAGATGGACGGGTTCGGCCCGAACGAAGGAGTCATCGTGATGGCGGCCACGAACCGTCCTGATATCCTGGATCCTGCACTGCTGAGGCCGGGCAGATTCGACCGCAGGGTCATGGTCTCGAGGCCCGACATCCGCGGCCGCGAGGAGATCCTCAAGGTCCACGCGAGAAACAAGCCCCTGGGCAGCGATGTGGACCTGCGCGAGATCGCGAAGATCACGCCCGGATTCACGGGCGCCGACCTGTCGAATCTTCTCAATGAAGCGGCCCTTCTGGCCGCCCGCAGAGGATCCAAGAAAGTCGTCTACGCGGACATTTCGGAAGCCGTCTTCAAGATCATGGTCGGCCCAGAGAAGAAAAGCCGCATCATTTCCGACAAGGAGCGCAGGCTGACGGCGTATCATGAGGCCGGTCACGCGATCGTGCTCCGGGCGAAATCCGAGACGGACAAGGTCGAGCGCGTGTCGATCATCCCGTCGGGAGAGGCCGGCGGGTACACCGCCCACAAGCCTCATGAGGACACGTATTACACGACGCGCCAGAATCTGATGATCGAGATCATGATCTCGCTCGGAGGACGCGCCGCCGAACAGATCAAGTTCGGCGAGATCAGCACGGGCGCTGCCTCCGATCTCCAGACCTGCAATGCCATCGCCCGCGACATGATCACGAAGTACGGGATGAGCGAAAAGCTTCCGAACCTGGTTTTCGCCACCGAAGGAGAAGTTTTCCTCGGCAGGGACTATGGTCATGTCAGGGATTACAGCGACAGCCTTGCAGCGGTCATCGACGAGGAGATCAAGTCCATCATCGAGCAGGCCTACAGGGAAGCGACGGAGCTCCTGACCGAGAAGCTGGATCTGCTTGACAAGCTGGCCGAAACGTTGCTTGTCAAGGAGAAGATCGACGGACCGGAATTCGAGGCTCTTTACGAGGGGATCCCGTATATCGGCAGCACCTCCGCGGAAACACCTTCGCCGGAGCAGGCTGCGGATACCTCTTCCCTCGGTTATCCGCCGGAATCGTCCAAGTCTTCGGACACCTGACTCCGCCATTCCCGATGCTATTTCCGATCTCATCTGCGGCGGTCCTTCACCGGACCGCCGCTTTTGTTTTTCCGGATGCGGCAAATGTATCACACATATAGTCAAAAAATGATATTCGATATAACCACAATTGTAAAATATTGCCAATTTCGCGTAAAATGGCGCTTGAGTATCAAAACGTGAAGAAAATCGCGTGTTTCCGGTATTGCGTTTTGTGGGAAAGGAGTGTATCCTATAGCGTAAAGTAGGGAATAATACCATTCGATCGCATAAAAAGATTGAAAATTTAGAAAGAGAAATTTTAAAAATAAAAGCGAAGGAGGAACTACAAATGCCAGAGAGTTCAACGATCAGGATTTTTGACACGACCCTGCGCGACGGCGAACAGGCTCCCGGATGCAGCATGAATCTGCAGGAAAAGCTTGAGGTCGCTGCGGCTCTCGAGTCCCTTCGCGTCGATGTGATAGAAGCCGGCTTCGCGATCGCTTCGCCCGGCGATTTTGAATCGGTCCGGGAGATCGCCGGGGTCATCCGGAATGCGAAGGTCGCCAGCCTCGCGAGGGCGACGGCGGGCGACATCGAGAGGGCGTGGGAGGCCGTGCGCGGCGCGGTTTCCCCGGTCATTCACACGTTTATCGCGACATCGCCGATCCACATGGAGTACAAGCTCAAGATGACGCCGGACACGGTCCTCGAGCGTGCGTACGACATGGTCCGCTATGCCGCTTCGCTTTGCCCGGAGGTCGAGTTTTCCGCCGAGGATGCCAGCCGGAGCGACAGGGACTTTCTCTGCCGGGTCTTCGAGCGCGCGATCCTGGCAGGCGCGAGCACCATCAATATCCCGGATACGGTCGGCTATTCATCGCCTTTCGAGATGGCGGATCTGGTCCGTTATGTCATGGAGCATACGAAGGGCATCGAGAAAACCGTCGTATCGGTCCACTGTCACAATGACCTCGGGATGGCCGTGGCCAATTCCCTCGCTGCCATCCAGGCAGGCGCCCGGCAGGTCGAATGCACCGTGAACGGGCTCGGCGAACGCGCCGGAAATGCCGCCCTGGAGGAGATCGTCATGGCGCTCCGGACGAAGAAGGACCTGTTCGCCTGCGCAACGGGTATCGATACGCGCCAGATTTACCGCACCAGCCGGCTCGTGTCGGCCGTCACGGGTACGAAACTGCAGATCAACAAGGCCGTCGTCGGCGAAAATGCCTTTGCCCATGAGGCGGGCATCCACCAGCACGGCGTCATGGCCAATCCTCTGACCTATGAGATCATGACACCGCAGGACATCGGGATCCCGTCCGCCCAGATGGTGCTCGGCAAGCACTCGGGCAGGCACGCGTTCGACGAGAGGCTCAAGGACCTGGGCTTCGACGGCACGAAGGAAGAGCGGGATACCGTTTTCATCAAGTTCAAGGAGCTGGCCGACCGCAAGAAGGTCGTCCATGATAAGGACATCGAGGCGCTGATCGGCGTCGCGATCATCGAGGAGGAAGTGCCTGGCATCTACAGACTGGACAGGTTTGTGGTCAATGCCGGCAACACGATCACGGCGACCGCTTCCGTCCGCCTTGACAAGCAGGGGGACATGATCGAGCAGGTCGCTTCCGCAGACGGGCCGATTTTCGCGATGTTCACAGCGATCAACAAGATCGTGGGGCTCAGGCCCGTACTCACCGACTACTCGATCCAGGCCGTCACCGAAGGGCAGGACGCGCAGGGCGAGGTCCGCATCCGGATCCGCCACGGCAGCGAATTTTACAAGGGGCGTGCCGTCAGCACGGATATCCTCGAATCTTCCGCCCTGGCGTACCTGAATGCCGTCAACCAGCTTGTCGCAGACATCGCGAAGGCCGAGACCGCCGGCTGATGAAGGCCCGGGCATGGCGAGAGGCCGGTCCGTTTTTATAAGAGATCGCAGGGAGGGACGTTATGAAACCCGAATCCGTCGAAATACTGGACACAACGCTCAGGGACGGGGCGCAGGCCGAAGGGATCTCGTTTTCCGTCAATGACAAATACCGCATCGCTGAACTGCTGTCCTCGATCGGCATCCATTATATCGAAGCCGGCAATCCAGGATCCAACCCCAAGGACCGGGACTTTTTCGCCGGATTTGCCGAAAGATGCAGCCTCCGTCCGCCGAGCCGGCTTGCAGCGTTCGGCAGCACGCGGCGCAAGGGGGTCCTCCCGGAGGAGGATCCCGGTCTTGCCGACATCGCGGCCGCCGACACGCAGACCGCGGTCATTTTCGGCAAAGTCTGGGATGTGGAGTGCCGCGATATCCTCCGCTGCTCGCTGGAAGAGAATAAAGAGATGATCCGGGATTCGGTCGTCTATCTGAAGTCCCTGGGCAGGGAAGTGATTTTCGACGCCGAACATTACTTCGAGGCGCATCTGTCCAACCCGGGCTATGCGGTCGAATGTCTGATGGCTGCCTATGAGGGCGGCGCGTCCGCCGTGGTGCTGTGCGATACGAACGGCGCGACCATGACGGAGCGGATCGCCGATTGCGTCAGGGAAGCGGTCGGGAAGATCCCCTGCCGGATCGGCATCCACTGCCACAACGACTCGGGACTCGCGGTCGCGAATTCCCTGGCTGCCGTGCTCAGCGGCGCGACGCATGTCCAGGGCACGTTCAATGGGATCGGCGAGCGCTGCGGCAACGCAAACCTTTCGACGATCATTCCGAACCTGCAGTTCAAGTACGGCATCCGCTGCCTGCCGGATGAGAGCATGCCGATGCTCACCCATGTGGCCCGTGCCATGGCCGAGATCTCGAACATTGCCTTGACCGGTCAGGAACCGTATGTGGGCCACTCGGCGTTTTCCCATAAAGCAGGGATGCATGTCGACGGAGTGAAGAAAAACCCGCACACGTTCGAGCACATTTCCCCCGAAATGGTGGGCAACTCCAGGAGATTCCTGATGTCCGAGATCTCGGGGCGGAGCGCGATCATGGACATCATCAGCAAGTATGACAAGACCATCGATAAAAGTTCTCCCGTAGTCGCGGACATCCTTGCGAAGCTCAAGGAGCTTGAGCACCGCGGCTACCATTTCGAAGGCGCGCAGGCTTCGCAGGAGCTTCTGGTATGCAAGGAGCTCGGGCTGTACAAGCCGTATTTCACGCTGGAGAAAATGAAAGTGTCCGGCGATTTCCCGACGGTCGGCGCCTTCAGCGCGTCCGCGTTCATCAAGATCATCGTCGACGATGTCAGCGAAGTGACGGCGAGCGAAGGCGACGGGCCGGTCAATGCGATGGACTGCGCGCTGAGGAAGGCGCTGGAGGTCTTTTATCCGGAGGTCAACAGCATCCGCCTGACGGATTACAAGGTCAGGGTGCTGGATTCGCAGGCGACTGCTTCACAGGTCCGGGTCCTGATCGAGTCGACCGACGGCCGGGAGATCTGGAGCACCATCGGCGTGTCGACCGACATCCTGGAGGCTTCCTGGATCGCGCTGGTCGATTCGCTCGAATACGCGCTGATGAGGACGCGCACAGGTGCCTGAAGGACAAGCGGCATACGAGCATTTCATACGGTTTCTGCTGGGAAAGGACAATGACATGGGAATGACGATGACACAGAAAATCCTCGCAGCGCATGCCGGACTGGACCAAGTGGTCCCCGGCCAGCTGATCGAGGCGGACCTGGACCTGGTGCTGGGCAACGACATCACGACGCCGCCCGCGGTCCGGGAGTTCCGCCGCTCCGGCTACGACAGGGTCTTCAACAAGGCGAAGATCGCGATCGTGCCCGACCATTTCACTCCGAACAAGGACATTAAATCCGCGGAACAATGCAAGCTGATCCGCGAATTTGCTCGGGAGCAGGAGATCGGTCATTATTACGAGCAGGGCGAAAGAGAGATGGGGATCGAGCATGTGATCCTCCCCGAGAACGGCCTGGTCATGCCGGGCAGCGTGATCATCGGCGCCGATTCGCATACCTGCACCTACGGAGCGCTCGGCGCGTTTTCCACCGGCGTCGGGAGCACGGACATGGCCTGCGCCATGATCACGGGGCAGACCTGGTTCCGCGTGCCGGAGGCGATCCGTTTCGTACTGAAGAACCGGTTCCGGCCCCAGGTATCCGGCAAGGACCTGATCCTGCACATCATCGGGATGATCGGCGTGGACGGCGCTCTTTACAAGTCCATGGAATTTGCGGGCGAAGGCGTGTCGTCCCTGACGATGGAT